>JAGGWT010000119.1 GCA_021163455.1 Thermoplasmata archaeon
GTCAATCTTGGTACGTCAGATATAGAGATAGCAAAGAAGATAGCCAGAGCAGTAAGGCACAGCAGCGGAGGATACAGGTATGTCAAAGCCATGGGTTTCGAAATAAAAGAGAGAGGCATTGTTCAGGTTTCTATGAATCTGACAAACTATCAGAAAACACCTATATTCAGGGTTTTCGAGACGATAAAAAACGAGGCGGAGAGATATGGAGTTCCGGTTATAGGTAGCGAGATAGTGGGGCTTGTTCCTCTCGAAGCACTTATTATGGTTGCTGATCACTATCTACGACTGGAGAACTTTTCAATAGATCAGGTTCTCGAGAAGAGACTGCTGGAGGTGGAGTGATGAAACTGATAGAGATGAAACTGAAAGATTTCATAGAAGAGCTTTCTTCAGACAGCCCGGCGCCTGGCGGGGGGAGTGTTGCTGCGCTCGCTGGTGCACTTTCTTCTGCTTTATCCTCGATGGTGTGTAATCTTACCATAGGGAAAGAAAAATACAAGGATGTCGAGTATGACATGGAGAAGATTCTGGATAGGGTAGAGGATATCAGGGAGAGATTCATGGAACTCATAGACAGAGATACGGAAGCTTTTAACAGGGTGATGGAAGCTTTTAAACTTCCTAAGAATACAGAGGAGGAGAAAAAAATCAGAAAGGAGAAGATACAGGATGCATTAAAGGGAGCTGCACTTGTCCCCCTTGAAACAGCCAGAATGTGTGCTGAAATGATAGAATTGTGCAAGGAGATCGCAGAGAAAGGAAACAAGAATTCCATAACAGATGTTGGTGTGGCAGCAATAATGGCAAAAGCTGGTCTGGAGTCGGCAATCCTGAATGTTAAGATTAATCTTAAGTCAATAAACGATGAGAACTTTATAGAAAGTTTATTATATGAAATTGACATATTAAAGAATAACATAGAGGAAGTGATGAAGGATGTCGAGGAAATCGTTTCATCGCATGTTTAGAACCTTTGCCATATTTGCCATAATGTTTATTGTGGTATTTGTACCAACCATTGGGAAATCAGATGGTGACAAGGTCGTTATTGTAGTTAGAGTTTTGGATATAAGGGCTCTTTCCATAGATGGAGAGCCGTATTTCAAAGTTGAGGTTACCGCGGATGGTCAGGATATAGGTGCTGGCTACCATTCTATGGAGCATGGCTCAGAGATTGTACCTGTATGGCCTGTTGCCTACATGAGTGGCATACCATATGATAGAGATCAGCCAATAAACATAAAGATAAGATTATTTTTCCGTTATTCTCCCTTGGGAATATGGAAAGAATGTGATATAAGTAAAGATGGGAAAGGTGTAGATATTTCTTATGATGTGAGAAGCGGAGAATGGACCGGCGAAGATTATCTCAATGATGGTAACGGGTATGGGCATACTTCAGGATTTGAGGATGGGAACTACGAAGAAAACGACTGTGAAATATGGTTTGATATATACCAATTGAGAGGAGGGAGCTCTTTTCTTAATCCGGATAGGCTAACCTTGTGGGAACTTGTAAATGTCTACAATTTAGACCCGTACCAGAATTACGCAATTGTTGATAATGATGGCGATGGGATACCAACATCTTGGGAAGATAAATATGGTTATGATCCTTTGTCCTATGACGACCATAAAAATCTGGACCCCGATAATGATGGGCTTGACAATGTGGAGGAATGGATGACAAGCAAATGGCTATCAGACCCTTTCAGCCAGGATATTTTTGTTGAGATCGATTTTATGAGAATGTGGAACCTAAATAAAATGTGCAGTTTTCCAGAAAAATCAAAATATCTTGTATGGAGAGCATTTGCAAAACACAATATAACGCTCCATATAGACGATGGTTGTATGGGTGGGGGCGGTGAGGCTATTCCTTTTGATGGAAGACTTATGGTAAATTCATTGAAAGAAATCAGAGAAAAATACTTCCTGCATGGCGATCCAAATAACTGGAGAAAGGGCGTTTTCCATTACGCTATAATAACATGTTTTGGTGTGCATGCCTTTAACAGACGAGTTGGGGGGATGGCTTTTTACACTGACAGCTTCTTTGTTGCTCAGATAAGACTAATGGCTTTGCATCCTATATTTTGTATAGAGGGATCGAATTACTATATCGCTTTCGCAGGTGCTTTTATGCATGAGCTCGGTCACAATCTTGGTATCTATAATGGGAATACACCAGGCTGCGACAACAGAAATGCACAATTCCCATGGCAAAAGGATTTCTGGAAATACAGAAACTATAAAAGCTGCATGAATTACCAGTATGTTTACAGATTGGTCGACTACTCAGATGGCTCGCACGGAGAAAATGACTTTGATGATTGGGGTCGGATAGACCTTACACTGATAAACTATGCATAAGCAATTATCAATACATGCAGTAATAGTACTCTCCAATCTCTCTTTGTTTTCTATCCATGTATGAATCAGGTTTATTGATCCTTGGTCTTTTTGTTTCTTCATCTCTTCTAAATGTAACGTTAATGTTTTTCAGAAACATATTCATCCCCTCATGCAGTGAGTATGGGCCTTTGCCTATACCCTTTCTTCCAGGTTCTCCATCGAACACCATAAGAGCATCGCTTACCATATCTATGAAATAGATGTCGTGGTCTACAATGAGAGCAGACCTACCCAGTTTCTCAACAACTCTTTTTATGACCTTTCCTGCCTTCATTCTTTGTTTGCTATCCAGATAAGCGGAAGGTTCGTCAAGAAGATACAGGTCTGCATCACGTGCAAGGCAGAGGGCAATAGCCAGTCTTTGAAGTTCACCGCCGGATAAAGATGATACACTTTTTTCCATCAGGTTTTTGATATCAAGAGCATCAAATATCTCTGCTTTATGAAATCCAGAGGTTATCAATTTCTCGGCAGTTGTCATTACGATTTCAGCGACAGTTTCCTCGGTCTCTCCAGATAGGTACTGTGGTTTATAGCTCACTCTAATCTTTTTATCTATTTTACCCTCATCTGGTTTTATGACACCGGCGAGCATCTTAATGAAAGTGGTTTTACCTATTGCGTTCGGACCAACAACACCAACCACTTCTCCACATCTTATTGTCCCTGACTCTACGGTGAGCTCAAATTCGGAAAATCTTTTTACCAGTTTTTCAAAGGTTACGAGAGGTACCGAATCAATCCTCTCTCTTGGAGGGTGTTCTTGGAATTCTATGGGTTCAGAGAATCTTATGTTTTCCTCCTTTAGATAGCCCGAGATGTAAGAGTTTATGGCATATCTCACGGGTTTGGCATGGGTAACGATACCATATGCGCCCTCCTCACCATAGAGAATATGAACAAAATCACAGACAAAATCAAGTATGGCAAGGTCATGTTCTACAACGATAACCTTTTTGTTTTTTGATAGCTCCATTATAGTTCTTGCTATATTGAGTCGCTGATGTATATCCAGATAGGAAGAAGGTTCATCGAAAAAATACATATCGGCATCCTTTATCATTGCAGCAGATATTGCGAGTATCTGGAGTTCTCCGCCAGATAGATTGCGAATTTCTTTATCCATCATCGTTTCCATGTTCAGCTTTTGTGTTATCCAATCCAGTTTACCATTACTATCCATTCTCCTTAGTACATCTTTCACTTTACCCTTTAGGATTTTTGGAATGCCGTCTATATACTGGGGCTTCACAACACATTTTATCTTCCCATCTACAAGTTCTCTGAAATGGTTATATATTTCTGTTCCCTTGAATTTCTCCAGAACAATATCCCATGAACTTTCTCCATCAATGTTCCCGAAATTGGGTACAAGGTTTCCTGATAGAATGTTTATGGCAGTGGTTTTGCCGATCGCATTCTGTCCAAGTATACCGATGCAATTCCCCTCTTTTGGTACAGGTAATCTGAATAATCTAAAACCGTTTTTTCCATACTGATGAACCAGATGAGTTTCCAATGCTTCAGGTAAACCAACAATTTTTATTGCATTAAATGGACATTTTCGAACGCATATTCCACAGCCCACGCAGAGCTCCTCAGAAATTACAGGTTTTCCATCTTCCCCTATAACAATAGTTTCATCTCCAGTTCGTACTCTGGGGCAGTATTTTATACATTCCATGGAGCATTTTTTTGGCTGGCACCTATCCTTGAGAACCGCCGCTATCCTCATTACTGATTTTCTGGAAAAGGAAAACAGTTTAAAATGCTTATCAACAACCATCAAAAAATTTTTGTAAGCACAGTTTTCTATCTCTTTGTCATGGAGCATTCTGTCAAGGTTGGACTAAGCTTTGGTCTATGTTCTGGAGTTATAACCACTCTTGGACTAATAGTAGGTCTACATTCTGGCACAAATTCGAAATTGGCGGTTATAGGAGGAATCCTGACAATAGCTGTAGCAGACTCCCTGTCGGATGCTCTAGGAATACACATTTCTGAGGAAGCCGAGAATATCCACACTGCAAAGGAGGTATGGGTATCGACATTTTCCACATTCTTCTCAAAGTTGTTTTTTGCGCTAAGTTTTGTTATTCCTGTACTACTTTTAGACCTTAAAAGAGCTGTAATTGTGAGTATAATATGGGGTCTTGGTATTCTCTCCCTGTTTAGTTTCATGATAGCAAAGGAGCAAAATGTGAAACCGTATAGGGTTATAGCGGAACACCTAGTTATTGCATCTTCTGTAATCATTTTATCTCGCTATATTGGCGAATGGATAGCAATCACCTTTGGATAAAAATTTTACCCTCCACTTATTCAAAAGACGGCAGTATAACATGCGATTTTTTCTTATAAACCGATACAATTTTATCCCGTTATCAGATTCGGAAAACGGGGGTCAATCATGGGAAAAATAAGGCCGGAGGATGTCCATAAGATACTGTCAAAATACATGTTAGTCGATGGATTTGATCTCGTCATGGACTTAAGAAAAAGCAAAGGCTGCAGGATATACGATTCACGGAGAGACAGATGGTTTTTAGATTTCTTTTCATTCTTTGCATCATCTCCTTTAGGCTGTAATCACCCGGCTCTCCTTGAACCAGATTTTCTCAAGAAACTGGCAGAAGTTGCCGTAAACAAACCCACGAATCCTGATGTCTACACTGTAGAGATGGCTGAGTTTGTGGATACCTTTGGTAGACTAGCCATGCCAGATCATTTCAAGCATCTCTTCTTCATAGACGGCGGCGCCCTCGCTGTTGAAAATGCTCTGAAAACCGCATTCGACTGGAAAATAAGAAAGAACATAGCGGCTGGGAAGGGGGAAAAGGGTGAGCAGGTTATACATTTCCAGGAAGCATTTCATGGCAGGTCAGGATATACACTATCTCTCACAAACACATTTGATCCAAGAAAGACCATGTACTTTCCCAAATTCAAATGGCCGAGAATCTTGAATCCAAAGTTGAAATTCCCCATAACAGAAGAAAATCTGAAAGAGACCATAGAAAAAGAAAAAATCGCCATACAGCAGATTCAGAAGGCGATAGAAAAGAATCCAGATGATATAGCTGCTTTGATAATAGAGCCCATTCAGGGTGAGGGTGGAGATAACCACTTTAGAGGAGAGTTCCTCAGAGAACTCAGAAAGATATGCGATGAGCATGATATCATGTATATCGTGGATGAAGTTCAGACTGGAGTTGGATTAACTGGTAAGATGTGGGCTTACCAGCACTTTGATTTCAATCCGGATATTCTCTGTTTCGGAAAGAAAACACAGGTCTGCGGTATAATGGTAAGTGGGAGAGTTGATGAAGTCAAAGAAAATGTCTTTACTGTTTCTAGCAGAATCAATTCCACGTTTGGAGGAAATCTTGTTGACATGGTGAGATGTCAGAGATATCTTGAAGTCATAGAAAAGGAGAAACTCGTTGATAATGCGCGAAAACAGGGAGA
>JAGGWT010000055.1 GCA_021163455.1 Thermoplasmata archaeon
CGTTTCTGGCACCCTCCATTAGATCGATGGTTTTTTCATGATTTTTCTTGGACATTATCATTGACCAAAAAAGGATTAAATCAGGAATTCTTTCAGCGTAAGATAGCATGAAAGAGCCGGTATGTCCCCTGGATTTCAGATACGGAAGAGACGAGATGAAGAGCATATTCGGGGAGAGACAGAGGCTGGACTATCTTCTCAGGCTTGAAGCTGCTCTTGCAAAAGCCCACGCCAGAGTCGGAAATATCCCCGAAGAATCCGCTGAAGAAATAGAAAGAAAGGCATCCACCAGATTTGTCAGTCCCGAGAGAGTCAAAGAGATAGAGAAACAGACCAGACATGATATAATCTCGGTAGTCAGAGCGCTTGCTGAGGTCTGTGAAGGAGATGCTAAAAAGTACATCCACCTCGGCGCAACATCTTATGATATAGTTGATACCGCTAATGCCCTGCAATTCAGAGATGCTCTTGACATTATAGAAAAGGATTTAGAAGAACTCATGCTCACACTTGTCAAACTGGCTGAGAAGTACAAAAGTACGATAATGCCGGGCAGAACGCATGGCCAGCATACGATACCCATAACCTTTGGTCTGAAGATGGCGGTTTACGCTATGGAAATTAGCAGACACCTTGAAAGAATAAAAGAATCCAGAAAAAGAATAATCGTCGGCAAGATGTCCGGCGCCGTCGGAACAGGCGCCGCTTTTGGAGAACATGCCAGAGAGATACAGGAAGAGGTGAAAAAGGAACTGGGCATAGATATGGAGATTGCATCAACTCAGATTGTCGGTAGAGATAGATACGTGGAGCTTGCAACTCTCATGGCGAACATAGCCACAAGCTTGGAGAAATTTGCCACAGAGATAAGAAATTTACAGAGGAGTGAAATCGGAGAGGTTGCGGAAGCCTTTGATGTTAAAAAGCAGGTTGGTTCATCTACCATGCCTCATAAGATGAATCCCATAACGTGCGAACAGATATGCGGTCTGGCAAGAGTTGTGAGAGCATTATCTCAAGTTGCTTTTGATAACGCGATACAGTGGCATGAGAGAGACCTGTGCAATTCCTCGGGTGAGAGGATATGGATTCCTCACTGCTTCATTCTGCTTGACTGGATTTTGTATCAGATGAATAAGGTCTTTTCGAATCTCAGGGTGTTTCCGGAGAAAATGAGGGAGAATCTGGAAAGATCGAGAGGTATTCCGATGGCAGAATCGGTGATGATGCTTCTCGTGAAGAAAGGAATGGCGAGGGAGGATGCCCATGAGATCGTCAGGAGATGTGCGATGAAGGCACACACTCAGAATATCACTCTCAAGGATTCTCTCATGGAAGAGGATGAGGTGAGAAACCTTGTAACAGATGAAGAGCTTGAAGAGGCTCTTAAACCGGAGAACTATCTTGGTAGAGCTGAGGAGATAGTCGATGAGGTTGTAAACCTCCTATCGAGGCGATATAAATGAACAAGATGGAGAGATTATTATCAAATACAGTAGAGGTGGTAACGGAGAAAGAACTTGCAGAGATACTGAAGAAAGAAAGACCGAAGGCATACATCGGTTTTGAACCATCGGGAATAGTTCATCTTGGATGGAAGATATGTGCCAACAAGATAAAGGATTTCCTGGATTGCAATTTCGATTTTACCATTCTGCTAGCAGATTGGCATGCATACATAAATGACAAACTCGGTGGAAATCTTGACAAAATAAAGGCATGTGGAGAATACATGAAAGATTGTTTCGAGGCAATGGGAATCAGCAAAGATAAGGTTAATTTCGTGTATGCGAGCGATTATGTATCTGACCCCAGATACTGGGAGCTTGTTCTGAAAATTGCCAAAGCAAATTCGGTTGCAAGGGTAAAAAGAGCAATGGACATCATGGGAAGGAAGCAGGAGGAAGCAGAAAAGGACCTTTCCAAACTTTTTTACCCCGTTATGCAGGTGGCGGACATATTCTATCTGGATGTCGATGTTGCCTATGGGGGTATGGACCAGAGACATGCTCATATGCTGGCAAGAGATACGGCAAAAAAACTGAACCTGAAGAGCCCCATTGCGGTACACACACCTCTTCTGACAGGTTTGCAGGCGGGGGGGAGAATGGATCCAGCGGAGGTGAAGATGAGCAAAAGTAAACCCGAATCGATGATTTCACTGCATGATAGTCCCGAAGATGTTGAGAGAAAAATCAAGAAAGCATACTGTCCAAAGGGTGAGGTTGATGGAAATCCGGTCATGGAGATATGGAAATACATAATATTTCAGGAATTTGATAGGTGTGTTATAGAGAGGCCAGACAAGTATGGTGGAGATATAGAGGTGACATCCTACAGCGAACTTGAAACGATGTTTGTGAAAGAGGAGCTTCACCCTATGGACCTCAAGAAAGCAACAGCGACATATGTAAATATGATACTTGAACCAATAAGAAAATACTTCGAAAATCATCCAGAAAATCTCGAGAGATTTCTGGAAATGATAAATATTTAGTGATTGCTAACCCAGATGCAGCATTTCTGAATCATCTAGAATGGTCAGAACAGAGAACCACCCGTGCAGGTAAACGGGCCAATCATCGCTTTCCAGAGCCACATCTCCTCTTCTTGTCCCCCGGCATATAAAAACCTTTATAAGAATTATTTATATACTAACTCCAGGTTGTTCTATGGGAAATATAAGTGTTGAAAACATTATCGCTGAAACCAAAATTGCTGAAGGGCTCAATGTAGAGGAGGTTGCAAAGAATCTCCCTGATGTCAGATATGACCCATCGAATTATCCAGGAATTGCTATGGGGGTGGCATCAAATAACATAGCATACATTATCCTGGAGAGTGGCAAAATCCTCTGCGCCGGCGGAAAGAATATGAGAGAAATTCGCAGGTGTATAGGGGAGGTGGTCAGGACACTGAAGCAAAAAGGATTCAACGTGAAAAAGGGAGATAAACCGAAAATAACCAGCTTTACCGTATCTACAGATATCAACAGTGAGATAGACCTTTATAAACTGAATGAGGAGATGGATAATATCAGATACAATCCGGATGAACTTCCGGCAGCAGTCTATAGTGAGGATGATAAATTTGTGGCATTGATTTTCAGATCCGGAAAAATTGTGTGTACAGGACCGGGAGATAGAAAGATGATGGAAAATTTTATAAAGGAGATTGTTAAAAAAATAAAGGAGGTTGAGTAGATTATGCCAAAGATAGAGGTAGAGAATATTGTGGCATCCACGGCTTTTGCCGATAAACTAGACCTTGATATGATAGCCCAGGAACTCGAGGGAGCCGAATACGAGCCAGAGCAGTTCCCTGGACTTGTATACAGGTTGAAGGAACCGAAGACAGCAACCCTTCTGTTCAGGAGTGGAAAAGCTAATTGCACCGGAGCCAAAACAATAGAGGATGTGAAGAGGACGGTGGAGATAATAAAAAAGAAACTCAGAGACCTTGGTATAGAGGTATATGAAAATCCAGAAATAGTGATACAGAACATCGTTGCAATATCCGATTTAGAGACAGAGCTGAATCTCAATGACGTTGCTATGGGTCTGGGTCTTGAGAACGTTGAATACGAGCCAGAGCAGTTCCCTGGACTTGTATACAGGTTGAGAGAACCAAGGGTAGCCATGCTCCTGTTTGGCTCAGGAAAGATAGTGTGCACTGGAGCAAGAAAGATAGAGGATGTCTCAAGGGCTGTGGAGAAACTCGCTGAGGAACTATCATCTCTGGGTCTGCTCCATTAATTTTCTCATATCCAGTGGTGACACATAATCTCCGAGTTTCTCCCTCAGCTCCTCCAGCCTCTTTCTTTCTTCTTCAAGGATTCTGAACAGTTCTGGTGGGGTTCCTTCTATCTTCCTGTATATTTTCTCTATCCTGTCAATCTTTGCCAGATTTTCGGGTATCCTGATGGTGAACTGCTTGATGTAGAGTTCCTCGGGATATTCCTTGGAGAGTATCTTTCTGAACAGCGGAACGAGATCTTCATACCTCGGTATATAACCGGTTGGAGTCCATATTGCGTCAACATCGTTGTGAACCCTGAGTTCCATCCACTTGTACCACACTTTTTTGTCGTTTTTGTCAGAGAGGTATTCTCCCGTCTCTCCATCTCTGATAAAGTAGTTAACTGCAAAGATCTTTGGTTTTTTCCTGAGATTCTTTCCAAACTCAAGATTTATTTCCACATACCTGCCAACAGGTATGGATAGAAAATCAAGATTTGACATCGGGTTGAACTCTCTGACTCCTTCCTTACCCAGGACGGCGGCAGTTCTTTCTGATTCGAGGGATGCACCTTTTGTAACTATCCCATGCTCCCAGTCGAAAGCTTCCTGAACCGGAACCCAGGTGTCAGAATCTCTACCACCGTAGACTATTGCTCCTATCTCCACTCCATCGGGATCATCCCATCTTGGATCAAGATTTTCAAAAGCCTCTAATGATACGGTGAAACGTGCATTTGGATGAGAAGGTGGAATCTCGTTACCATCCTTGTCTTTCTTCCCTTTCCACCATTCTCCGGAATGGTTGTATCCTCTCTCTGGTATCTCTTCACCCATCCCGGTCCAGTAGGGTTTGCCTTTATCATCTATGAGAACATTCGAGAAGATAATCTCATTTGGCGTATGAAGAACCTTCCACTGTATCGGGTCATCTTTCGCGTTTATTCCCTTTATTATTCCAAAAACACCCTTTTCGACGTTCACAGCCCTTGCTTCACCATTTATGTTTCTCAGATAAGCTATATCATCACCCACTATGGTCTCTCCCTCGAGCATGGCTGTCGATGTCTTTCCGCACATCGATGGAAACGCTCCGGTAAAATATGTGACTCTACCTTCTGGACCGTGTACGCCCATAATTAACATGTGCTCTGTCAACCATCCTTCTTTGGCTGCATGGTTTATGGCAAGTCTCATCGCGAGCTTCTTGAGACCTATGGTATTTCCTCCATACTGGGTATTTGCCGAATATACCGTATCTCCTTCCAGGTCTATGTAGACCCTTCTCTTATCTATGTTCTTCGAGGTCTTCCTCTCATCGAGTTCCCCCTCTGAGTGGACGAACTTGA
>JAGGWT010000086.1 GCA_021163455.1 Thermoplasmata archaeon
CTATCCGGCACCTTACCTTTAACCTTCTCTTTATCTATCTTAGCCAAGATATTATTGCAAACAGAACATCTGGAGAGAATCTTATTCTCATCAATCGGATATTCTGATATCACGGCTCTTATCTGCTCATCCAGGTCTGTACTCTTTATCTCCACAGCAGAGATATTCTCCCTTTTTGCTCTCCTGACAAGATATTTATCTCTGGTAAGGATAACTCTCCCTTCTCTCTTTGCTCTCTCGATGATCTCATCATCACTCTCTATTTTATCAGCAAAACAGACATCGAATCCCAGAATCCTCAACCACTTTGCAAGCGTGCCCAGCATCTGGTCACACAGAAATTTCACTTCCATGGCTCATACCTTATCAGCAAACCATCTCCAAGTTTTTTAACTTCCTTCAACCTGAGTTTTATAATTTCATTTTCATTTTTCACACCATCACCATCCGCTATAGTTGGCGTTTTGGCGCCGCCGATTATGATGGGCGAGATGTATATGTTAAACTCATCGAAAAGACCCTCTTTCAAAAAGTTCCATATAACTGTTGCTCCTCCTTCGACGAGCAACCTTTTTATTCCCTTCTCTCTCAGCAGTTTCATCGCTTCCTTTAAATCTATGAGTCCATCTTTGCTCAGATTACATCTCAGAACCTCTGCATTTTCCTTCTCAATAGTTCTTTCGACATCTTTTCCTGTTAGAATGTAAACCTTTGTGCCACCTTTGAAAACCTCAGCATCCTCTGGTATCCTCAATTTTGTATCAAGCACCACCTTTGCGGGCTGTTTTGAGGTATCATACTTCACATTGAGCTTTGGATCATCTGTAAGCACCGTTCCTATTCCAACAAGAACCGCATCACATTCCTCTCTCAATCTCATCACTCTATCAAAATCCTCTTTCGATGATATTCTGACCTGTCTTTTATCTGGTAAGGCTATCTTTCCATCAGCGGAGGCGGCGCAGTTTATTATTACATAGGGTCTTTCTTCTTTGGATACCATGGGCAATCCTCCCTTTTCTCTGGACATATACCTCTGGTCTTGCAAGGAGGACCTGCCTTCCTGAAAATCGTTGGTGCTATCTTCTTCACCTCGTTCAGCATCCTCCATGCGAGTTCTCTGATTTCCCATTGGGCATGCATACAGCATCTCATCTCAAAGAAATTCAAAAGAGACCTTGCGTTCATGGTTACAATGATGTTTGTCTTTGCAGCATTTGGGAGAACGTATCTCGCATCCTCTTCAGGTATCCCTTCATCAATCAGATGGTTGTACTCGTCCCATACTTTTTTCATGAAATCTTCGTATCTCCTTTTCAAATTTTCATCCTTCTTCACAGAGGGAGGCATAACATACTCAGCATCTTCAAACCTCACATACCTCTGACTCTGCTGAGAATAACTTGCTATTCTATGTCTGACTAGTTGATGGGTTAGCGCTCTACTCACTCCAGATATAGCAAAGGTGAAACTCGCGTGCTCTACAACACTCAGATGACCAAGGTCCATGACATGAGAGAGTATATTCCTGAGAGAATCGTCGTCCATCTTTTCTATCTCTTCCGGCCTCTTTTTGCTGTGTGTCAGTGCTGCTGCTATGGCGCAGACCCTCTCTGGATCTGGAGTATGGGATATGATCTTGACTTCCATCACTTTCGGATTATTTCAAGGTTTATTATCTTTTGTTTATCAACGGTGGAGAATGAGCAGGACGTACGCGAAATTTTATAGTATCTTCAGCACTTCCAACCTGTACCTTCCACCGTATTCTCCGTTCTGTATGTATGCTACTGCATCAACATTGTACCACTTCGGCAAGAAATTCCTGATATTCCATGTCCACTCATAGGGTGGAGTTGTATCATTCTCCACGAGTTGTCCATCAACATAAAATTCCACCCTGTCCAGTGGCTCAAGTGGCACCGCCTTAAACGTTATGTTGCCTATAATCACACACTTGCCCCACCACTCTGGAGAGAGGCTGTAAACGAATCTGCCCTTGAAGTAGATCGTCTTATCAATCGGTGATGCTATTGAGACAAATGTTTTGTTGTTACTGAGAAGGTAAATTTTTCCTCCACCACTACCAATTATCATATCTTCCCAACCATCGCTATCAAGATCTGCAACAGTTATGCCACCGCCACGGAAATTAGCTGGATCAAACGAGTAACTTACACATACTGATGTAAAATTCAGATTGTTGTTCATGAAGAGATAAATAATATGAAGGAATGCAAAGATGAAATCTTCCTGCCCATCTCTGTTATAGTCGATTGGTGCTATCGTACCTGGAAGTGGTGTGGGACTAAGTTCAAAACCAAAAGGAAGGTTACTAAGATTAAGCAAGCATATCCCCGGACCGTAGTCGAAACATTCCGGTGAATGATTGTTAAATTTCAGATAGAGGCCACTATCTGAACACACCACAAAATCTATCCATCCATCGTTGTTGAAATCTGCAGGTGCGATTTCCCAAGAGAGATTTCCATAGTCGTAGATCGCCTTTGTGAGGGTGAAGTTATGACCGGTTCCATCATTCTTGTAGAGACGAACCCATCCAGTGTTACTTCCAACAAGTATGTCTATATCTCCATCTTTATCAAAATCTGCAGATCCTACCTCTATATTTATCCGATTATTATCAGGATTGTAAGGATCTCCTGGACCGAACCACAGTATCTGTTCCGGTTTGCTAAAGTTACCTTTACCATCATTCCACATTATATTCACAGTGCCGTTTGTTGCGATATAGTTCATAGACTCATCGTAAGTGAATATAATATCAAGATCACCATCACCGTCGTAATCTGCCGAGTCAATGTCATCTATATGATGATCTATAGTGAAGTTCAACACTTTTTCCACAAATGTTCCGTTACCATGATTGAGCAGTATCGAGATTCCTCTAATACCGATCTCAGGATATTCGGGGGGTCCATTCCAGCTCGTTACTATGTCTAGGTCACCATCTCCATCGATATCTCCAATTGCAAGACGCCAGTTTTCTATGCCGGTTTCAGCTATTAATTTCGGTTTTTTAAAGAAAGGCTTGCTAAGATCCGATAGGATCTCACGATGGGTTTTGCAAACCTCTCTGTTAGTGTCTTCTCCATAAGATGCTGAAAAGAAAGTAGAAGACGAAGAAAAAATAAGAGGAAGGATGGTCGCTGAGATCAATAGCAGAACAGCAGGCACTATGAGAATCCCTGTTATTGTCTTTGTCATTTTTTCACCGATCTCCATCTTTATGGGATGGGGATATACTTGTAAACACTCTCCACGTTGTTATTTTCATTTTCTTCCTCTACGTTATAGTTCACATCCGTATATACTGTTATTTCCCACTCACCAGCATGCTTGAAGTGGAAGTACTGGGTCTTGTATACTCCGTTTATTCCGGCCCACATTGGCTCTGCTATATGAGGATAGTTGCGTACAAGATACTTGTAGGGATTGCTTGAATCATCGCTTATGTAGACACCGTCATAAAAGATTGGAACAAGGAAGAACTTTGTATTGTAGAGCCACCACTTTATTCTCCATCCCTTTATGGGCAACCATCCAAGCTTAATTGTCCATACGCTTAAATCCGGGTTGGAGGAATCACATGCATTTGTTTGTTCTCCGTCCGCCTGATAAATTGTTTCCCACTGTATTCCCTCATCATCATCGGGATACACTTCTGCTTTGACTACTGAAACAACGCTGGCTGTTGGCATGATCACCAGCGCCATAAATAAGGCAGAAAGTACCCATTTCTTCCGGTCCTTCACGCCCATCACCGACCAATAGTAAATAAGAATCAACTATATATATATATTCGGATGATGTAATTATCCATCCTCCTCACTTACACAACCACAACAGCAACAATCCCAAAAATGGCAAAAGCATCTTCGCCGAGAGAAAGAATTTCGCTGAGCAGATTGGTACGATGGGCAATATCAAGCATGTCTATGTAAAAGAGGAAAGGTTTTCCTTCTTCATCTATTATCCTCCAGTATCTCTTTTTATCCTTCTCTATCTTTTCTCTCCTCTCCTTCAGTATAAATCCAATATCCTTCCCTTCTTTAATCCGGGTGAACGCCTGGCGCACCGCCCACGTGTAAAAATCAAGAACAGTGTAATCTGCAATTCTCATGTGGAGTTTCCAATCTTTATCGGTGAGTTCCTTTGATGTTTTTACCTCGCTCAACTTCAAATCTTCAAAATCTTCAGGTGAATTTGTAATAA
>JAGGWT010000042.1 GCA_021163455.1 Thermoplasmata archaeon
ACTATAGCATTGCGGGAGGTGCTCCGCAATGCTTAAGTTGACAGCACCCAGGGAGAAGTAGTACGTTAAAACATCATTTTATGCAATTTCAGAACAAACAAAATTTATAATAACTAACAGATACTGCATATTTGGGTGGAACCCTGAAAAATGATAGAAAAAATCTTATCGTTATACTGATAGTGTCACTCATACTGTCTGTCAGCATATCCGTAGCGATAGTGACGGGTTACATTGAATTCAGGGAAAGGTCGGCGGAACTACTCGTGGACATAGATACAGATAGACCACCGGTTGGTGTGGAGCCTTTAACTCTGAACTTCTCGGCGAACATCATGAATGCAAAAGGAGATGTCACATGCCTGTGGAACTTTGGAAATGGAAAGAATGCGAAGGGCAAAAAAGTTTCTGTCACCTATGATGAACCCGGAATCTACAACTGTGTGCTGACAGTTACAGATGAGACAGGAAGAAAAGCTGCAGATACCATACAGGTAGTTGTAAATAAGAACAATCCTCCTGTAGTATCTCTCTCAATAAATATCCAGACCGTTGATAGACCTTTTAAATGGTTGAACTTACTTGCTCTCATTCCGGTACCTTTTAATCCATTCGGATGGGCGGGAAACCAGCAAAAAATCCTTAACAGGATAGAGGAGAAAGAAGGACCATGGGCGTGGGGAGAAAGTGAAATTGTGATAACGGCTCAGGTCATGGACCCTGAAGGTGATGAGATAGTTTCTTATGAATGGAGAGAGCAGACCCAGGATAAGGTTGTGACAATTACGGGAGAAACATTTCTACCTGCACACAATCTCACAGGAAACGAAACTGTAAAGATCCCTGCACTTTACGCATGGATGCTTGGAAGACACATCGTTACATTAACTGTAAAAGATTCTGCTGGAAACGTGGCAACCGCAAAGATAGATTACATCGTATCTGAAGGACCTCTTGAGACAAGACTAAAACTTCTCAAACAGATGATGACCCTCGTTCTTGGAGGAAAAGCGATGGAAAAAATAATGGGTGCTATATGGGAGTATCTAAAAAATATAGTGACAGGATAAACAGAGATACATTACGTAAGCAGAGAGCTCATATCCTGTGGGCATGGTAATCTCAGGCAGTTGTGAAATCTATCAATAGCGACCGTCAAAAGGTTTAAATCCACATTATGTATGCTGGGGTTAAGGGGGTAGTGAGATGATAGAAGCTTTCGTTCTGCTAACTCTGGAGGTGGACAAAGTCGAGAAGGTGCTCAAAGAGATAAAAAAGAAGATACCGGAGGTCAAGGAAGCGAAGGGCGTTACAGGACCTTACGATGCTATCGTTAGAATAGAGGCTCCAGACCTAAAAGAGCTGACAAGAAGAATCGTATCTGATATCTACAGAATAGATGGCGTTATAGATACAACAACCGCTATAGTCATAGAGTCCGCCGAGGACTGAAATCAGGATAATTCTCAAGAATCACCCTAGGATAACATGAGCGAAAAATCAGTCTCTCTGAGAGACTATTATGCAAGGAAAAAGAGACTTGCGAGAAGGTTGAGAAGAAAGAAGATTTTACTTCAGTTGATACGAGAGCAAACCAAGATTGTCAAATTTAGACTGTCTACCATAAAGGTTTTCAAACCCGTAATCACTCCATGGGAGGGTCTTGCAATACTTATAGGTACACAGGTGGGCGCCGGCATATTGGGTTTACCATATGCAGCATCTAGAGTTGGTATGGTTCCTGCCCTCTTCATTCTTCTTGGAGTAATGCTTCTTCTTATGTCCACTGCTTTGATTATTTTAAAACTCTCCGCAGAGATGAGAGGAGCCCAGATGAGTACCATGGCCCAGAAACTTCTCGGGAACGCTGGTGGATGGATAATGTATCTGAGCATTCTGATAATGGGCTTCGGTGCGATGCTTGCATATATCGCGGGAATGGGTAGTGTATTCTCAAGTCTGCTTGGGGTGAATGAAACCATAGGTGCTATCATATTCTGGGTACTTGCATCTGCTGTGATCTATCTTGGACTGGAAGCAAGCGGAAAGACAGAACTCATCATGAGTTTCCTCATGCTTGTTCTTTTTATAGGCATCACGGCTTCACTCTTTCCATACGCGAAACCAGAAAATGCCATGTATGCAGAACTGGGCGGTATACTTTCAATGACTGGTGTTGCAATATTTGCACTTGGATGTCACACCATAATACCTGATATCTACAGAGGCATAGGCGACTACAGAAAAACAAGAAACGTTGTTATTCTCGCCTTTCTGATACCAACAATCATTTATGCAATCTTCATGATATCTTTCTTGCTGGTTTTTGGTAGAAACACTCCGCAGATAGCAACTCAGGGTCTGGAAATTCTCTATGGAAGACTTGGAAAAATCGTGGGAAACATAATACCTCTCTTGGCTATAACCACAAGTTACATAGGAATAGGTCTTGCCCAGCAGAGCAACAGCAAAGAATTTCTCAAACTGAAAAAATCGATAGCATGGAGTCTAGCGACCATACCTCCATTAGTTGTTTATCTTGCCGGCATCAAGAATTTCGCAGA
>JAGGWT010000089.1 GCA_021163455.1 Thermoplasmata archaeon
AGAACAATCAAGATCAACGTGGAAGTTTTTCTCATCATAACTTCACCTCAATGTAAAAATATATAGAAAAGAAAGATTAAATAATTTAATCTGGAGGCAATGGTGGTTCCTCATCCTGCCATGTTATGTACCAGAATAACATGTATTCGGTATCCTTATTGTTTCTCGGGTTGGAATCGTGATCTAAACCTATTTCATTGTCTTTGTCTATCACTATATTGATATCGAGATATCTACACTTCTTTGGAGATTCGAAGTTATCCACTATGAATCTCGTAACCGCCGTTCCATTCGGATTTCCGTTTATTGTTCCGGTGTGATGACGCAACTGCTCACAATATTTGTAAGTATCATCATCTAGATAGAAATAGTCCGTCCACGTAGCATCAAAACTTTTCTGGAATTTGCTTATGATTTCGTATTTCACGTTGTACCACTGAGTGGTACCCCAGTGGTATCTAACCACCAGTTTGGGAGCAATATCATGGGCTGTCATGTTCCCCTCAGGTGTCTTTCTGTTTGGGATAGTTTTTTCCCACCATCCAAGAGTGTCACCCTGCTCCTTCAGTTCTTTTTCCATCTCTGCTTTTGCCTGCTCATCGGTGTATTCAGGAACTGCAAATACTGGTATCGCTGTACAGAGCAGCAACAGCACCAAAAACGTCGCAAACATTGTTCTTTTCATTTCCCCCATCACCGACAAATGAGAATGCTGACATGCCTATATATATATATTGCGTTCATATTTTGGGTGTTTAATAGTCTCTATATCAGGCAAAAAATATCCCAAGTTGGAATTATTTGTGGGTGGTGAAGTCTTATCCCCATATTGGGTCATATAGTAATATGATTGTTATAAGAAGCGGCTATAGTCAGCTTCACGGTACCGATAAGGATTAAATTTATAATCGCTTTTCATATACATAAGTGGATGGGATGGGTAAAGAAAGGGGGTATCGCTTTTGACGAGAGAAATAGCGTATGAGCTCGCCAAAAAGCAGAGGGAGATATCTGTTGCTGAATTTTTTGAAAGAAACAAACATATTCTCGGATTTGGAAATCCAACAAGAGCAATAGTAACAGCGGTAAAAGAAGCGGTAGACAATTCCCTGGATGCATGTGAAGATGCGCGAATTCTCCCGGATATCGTGGTTGAAATAAGGAAAGGAGAAAGGGAAAATGAATTGATGATGATTGTAGAGGATAACGGTCCAGGGATAGTGGAGAAACATATACCCCCAATATTTGGTAAACTCCTCTACGGTTCAAGATTTCACTCGATAAGACAGAGCAGGGGTCAGCAGGGTATAGGAATATCTGCTGTTGTGCTTTATGGGCAGCTATCAACCGGGAAGCACGCGAGGATACTCTCAAAAATAGGACCGGATAGACCTGCATATTTGTTCGAGATAGGAATTGATACCCACAGAAATTCTCCAGAGATTATAAGAAAGGAAATAATAAACTGGGATAAAGAGCATGGAACCCGCATAGAGATATATCTCGTTGGAGATTACAGCAGAGGAAGAAAATACCTCTACGAATATCTCCAGAATACTTCGATAGTAAATCCTCACGCAAGAATAGAATTTATTGAGCCAAACGGCGAAAGGCACATATTCGATAGGGTTACAGATGAACTACCAAAGCCCACTGTGGAATTAAAAAAACCGCATCCACACGGAATAGAGATGGGAACACTCCTCAAAATGTTGAAAGAGACAAAAACAAAGAAACTTCTGAATTTTCTGAAAAATGAATTCGTTTCAATGGGAGAAAGAACATCCAGGGCGGTTTGTGAAAAGGCGAATCTCGACCCTGAAATGAATCCAAAAGAACTGACAAGGGAGCAGGCAATGAGGTTGCTCAATGCGTTCAAAGAGGTTAAAATCATGGCGCCGCCGACGGACTGCCTTTCTCCAATTGGAGAGTTGCTAATCAAAAGAAGTCTCAAGCACGAAACAAAGGAGATTTCGCCTGAGTTCATAGTTGCAACAACACGTTCACCATCTGTTTATTCCGGCCATCCTTTTCAGGTTGAAGCAGGTATTGTGTATGGTGGAAAGCTCGATAGAGAGAGTCCTGTTAAGATTTTGAGATTCGCAAACAGAGTTCCTCTTCTGTATCAGCAGGGTGACTGTGTAACAACCATAGCTCTCTCAAACATTGATTGGAGGAGGTATGGACTGGAACAAAGAGGAGGTAAAGGTATACCTGTCGGACCTGCTATTTTCTTCATACATGTTGCCTCAACTCATGTTCCATTTACCTCCGAGAGTAAAGAAGCAATCGCAGACATTCCCGAGATTGAAAATGAGGTGAAACTTGCGCTTAGAGAGTGTGCAAGAAAGATGCAGCAACATATTTCAAAGAAGGAGAAAAGAAAAAAGACAAAGGAAAAGTTCCTTCTCATAACAAAAATTCTCCCGGAGATAGCGAGAAAATCAGCGAGTATGCTGAACAAACCTGTACCAAACATAGATAATGTCGTTACAAAGATAATGGATGTGGTCTGGATAGATGATCATATTGAGTATGAAAAGGTGAAAAGGGTTCAGAAGAGTCTTGATGACTTTTCCGGTAAGGAAGAGCATGGGTGCATAACCAAAAACAGGATTACCATTGTCAATTACAAGAGAAAGCCATTGAAATTTGACCTGTATGCTGTGATACCAAGCGAAGCCATAGTTGGATTTGTCAATCCGAAGCCTGTCAAAATCACAGACAAATACATAAAGTGGAGTCTTCCCATGATACAACCAACAGAGAAGTTTGAAGTGTATTTTGAGCTTGCTGGTTTAAAAGAGGGTGACTTTGATGAAAATGAGTTGTATGTTGAGGGTATAAAGCCAGAATATGTTATAGGTGCTAACAAGTGGGAGGGTGAATGAGATGAGCAGTCAGGAAGCTTTGATGAAACTGAATGAGATAGCCCTGAAAGTTTATACTGATCTCCAGAACAACGAAATTCCAAAAATAACTCTTCCCACAAGAGCCAAATCAAATATAGTTTTCGATGAGAAACTCAATGTGTGGAAATATGGAGAGAGCAGAAAATCCAGAAGCGCAAAAACGCTCGACGGCGCCTACATGCTTTTAAGAACAATGTATGTAGCCGAGTTCATAAAGACAATGATAGAGCAGAACAAATCATCAACATTGAGAGAGCTTTACTACATATCAGAGGGTTGGGAGTTAGCGAAGTTCAATTCGCAGCAGGAATCCGACAATCTGGCAGAAGATCTCGAAACCATAACTGGATGTCTGAGAGAAGACTTCAGGTTGAGACCAGAAGAGGATGGTGCCAGAATCATAGGAAATATTGTCATCGAGGAAAAAACCAGAAGCGGGGAAAAAAGAAGAATTCACTGTCAGGATGATGTTGGAGATGCTGGCTATTCAATACCATACAACGTTGAGAAAGAAAAGATAAGATTTGTTAAATGCGATGCTGATTTTGTTCTGGCTATAGAGACGGGAGGTATGTTTGACAGGCTTGTGGAGAATGGTTTCGATGAAACTCATAGAGCTATCCTCGTTCATCTAAAAGGTCAGCCAGCAAGGTCAACGAGGAGAATTATAAAAAGGATGAATGAGGAGTTAAAACTCCCGGTTTTCGTGTTCACAGATTGTGACCCCTGGAGTTACAGGATATATGCAAGCGTTGCCTACGGTGCCATAAAGACAGCACACATCTCTGAATATCTGGCCACACCATCTGCCCAGTTTCTGGGTGTTACTCCATCCGATATAGTGAACTATGACCTCCCAACAGACAAACTCACAGATGAAGATGTAAAAGCCCTGAAAAGCGAACTCACAGACCCAAGATTTAATACAACCTTCTGGAAAGATGAGATAAACCTTCAACTCAAACTCGGTAAAAAATCGGAACAGCAGGCCCTTGCAAAGTACGGTCTGGATTATGTCACAGACGTGTATCTACCAGAGAAGCTCACGTCCTTTGGTATATTAAGAAAGTAAATCTTCCCAGATTTCTTCGGGCCCTACTATCCTGTGTCTGAGAAGGATTGCTGTTTTATCATCCACATCTATCAAAGTTTTTGCGTACACGCCGCCGCGTGCACCAGGTGGATAGGTGAAAGTGTATAACCTTTTTCCCTTGTAGAAAACAGGTTTTGGCTTCATGGACTCTTCGAGCCTTTTCCTCTTTCTCACATAATCCATATGTAACAGCACAACGATCAGAATGAAGAGAAGATACATTCCGCAACCCAGTATAGCTATCTGCAAAATCGATAACTGTAGCAATCTGGTTATATCATAGCCAACGTTGAGATAGTATATCATCAGAATCATGAAGAGAAAGAAAAGCATGTAAGCAGATGATGCTATAAGAAGAACTTTTAAAATCTGTTTTCTCCTTTTGCTAAGAGTTTTTATATCCGGTGTTTTTTTGTCCTTCATCCTCCTATCTATAGGAAACTCCATATTAAAATTTTTTCAAAAAACAGTTTACGCTAAAAATTAAAAAGAGAGGGGAAAGTTTAGGCCTCCTTTACACCCAGTACCAGTGGGCCAAACAGGAAGCCTGTTGCCTCTTTCGTTACATCGTTTGCTGTTACCACTATGTCGATCTTGCCTATACCGAAGAGCAGTCCAGAGCTTACTGTTTCTTCGGTTCCAGCTGGTATTGTTCCGTTTGCATGACCGCCCATGAGAATGAAGCCGAAGCCACTCACATTGACATCGATGCTCCAGTCTACTGGCTCATCGAGTGTGTTGTTTATTGTTGCCTTTATACCAAAGCCACCTTTGATGCAACTTATGTTGACTCCACCCTGTGAGGGTTCTTCTGTTGTTCCAATTACGGCTGTAGCCGTGTCTGTTACCGTGTTGCCCTCGCTGTCAGTTACAGTCAGGGTTACAGTGTATACTCCAGCCTCGCTGTATGCATGCACTGGGTTCTGACCAACCGCTGTTGTTCCATCGCCGAAGTTCCAC
>JAGGWT010000057.1 GCA_021163455.1 Thermoplasmata archaeon
AAAAGATGTACCGGTTGGGTATACCTCTGACTTTGTGGTCCAAAATGAGAGAAAAACACAGGTTATCTGAATCAGAAAAATTCCTCATAAAGGATTCAGTATCCAAACATCTCAGAAAACTGAAGAAGAGTGTGGAACTGGTCAAAGACGAAGTGGACTATGAAATCTATCCAAAACTGGTTCTGGACTACAGACTGAGAACACATGATGCAATTCTGCTAACCACTGCCATACTCAACAACTGTGAGTGGTTTATAACAAACGATAAAGAAATCGTAAATCTAAACAGAAGGAGAAAAGCCTCATTTTCAGAAGTATTCAAAATCATTCCCGATTTGCCCCAGAACTTTCTGAGAGTGGTGCAGTAACGAAAACTATGCATCAGTCGGGCATCGGTTAAAGGGAAAAGCGCCGCCTGCCGGATTCGAACCGGCGACCTCTCGGTTAACAGCCGAGTGCTCCACCAGCTGAGCTAAGGCGGCGGCGCTATAGATAGAAATACAATTTCACCATAAAAGGTTTATCTATGATTTAAAACATCATCTCCATCTCTATCTCTCTTCTCTTCTTCTGCAGATATTTGTAGACTGTGCCGTGTTTACTTCCCTGTATCAGCATCTCAAGGGCTGTCCTTATTGTCTCCATAAATTCCACAGATGTTATCACCGCCACTGTATGACCGTAGACAGATATCAGGGAATCTGTCATGTGTTCCAGTATTCTCTTTGTCTTACCTTCACGTCCTATTATTCTACCCTTAACCCTTCTCAGATGAGTTTCTTTTCTTCCGACGTATTCCCTGAGGTCTATCAGTATAAAGTACGTATTGTCATCCAGTAACCTGAAAGCATGTTCAGGAGAGAATCCCCTGCCTATGGCTGAAACTATGTTCTCAACCTTGAGGGGGGCAAGAGGGTCATCAACGTTGGAGTCGTCTATCTGAACTTCTCCGGTCTTTGAATCTATGGTCAGCTTTACCTTTGTCAGTCGCTCTATCTCTCCTTTGATTTCCCCCTTTCTTCCTATCAGAACCCCAATTCTGTCCTTGGGTATTCTAACGTATCTCATACTACCAACTCACTTAGTTTTTATTATCTCATTAAAAATCTTTTCGGCGTCACTCTCTATGCCGTACTTCCTGAAATAGTTAACAATATTCCTGATATCCCTCCGCAGGAATTCCATTGCCATCGGGTGCTCGCTTATCACGCCCTGCGCCAGGTCTATAAGATAAGGTGTATCTTCAAAGTAAAGGATATTGTACTCGCTCAGGTCGCTGTGTATGAGGTCTCCTTCGACATACATCTTCTTTATATACCCCATGATTTCATCGTAGACCGGTTTTGGATTCTTCAATCTCACACTTTTGAGCAGAGGAGCAGGAGAAATTTCATCTCCTATGTAACTCATAACCAGGATATTCTTCCATGCCCTTATCGGCTCCGGCGCCGGGATTTTGAGGTTGTTCAGGATTTCAAGATTCTTGTATTCCTTTCGCACCCACTGGTGAACGATCTCCCTTTTGCTTTTCTCTATGGTTGAAAACCTCGGGTCGCCCTCAATGTAGTAAATCATTCTCCTGAAGTTTGATGTTGCCACCCTGTAGACCTTAACTGCTATTATCTTTCCTCTTGGAGAGACCGCTCTGAATACATTTGCTTCCTTTCCTGTGGAAATCGGAAAATCAACGTAATCTATCAGTCTGTCAGATATCAATTTCCCGAAAGCTAGGAGGGTTGGCCTGTCAAAAACCTCATTCAGTGTTTTTCTATCAACTCCTATCCTGCTTTTTATTTCCTGAATCTCTTTCTCTATCTCCCTTAAAATATCCTCATCTATATCCATATCAGAACACGTCTAACTCTTTTGGAAGCAAACCTCTTCTACTGAGGTTTGATGCTTGAATATGGGTGTATCTGAAAATGATATCAGCCTTTTCGTCCTCAACGTCCCATGGTCTTATTATAACAAGATCACCATTCCTTATTCTCTGCTTTCTTTTTATTCTACCGGGTATTCTCGCCAGTCTAACCTTTCCGTCCTCGCACACCACTCTGGCTCTGGAGCCGCCCATCATCTGGTCTATGATTCCAAACATCTCCTTGCTCTCTCTCTTGGGCAGTGGTGTTCGAAGATATTCCTCCTGTTCCGATGTGTCATCTCTTTTCATGTGTATTACCTGATATGTTTCTTCTCTTATATTAAACTAAAGGCCGAGTTTGTCAGATATTGACTGCAGAGAACGAAGAGAAATGTCCAGAAACTCTTCGAGGGTGAGACCCAGATCCTGGCACATGCTGATCTTTTTCCTGTCCACTCTTCTGGCAAAACTTTTATCCTTAAATTTATCCATCAGAGTCTCTACCTTCACCTCAGACAGCTTTTTCGATGGCATGACAAGAGCTGTCGCTATAATCAATCCAGAGACCGCATCTGATGCTATGAGTGCCATATCCAGGAGATCTATAGGTGTCTGACCCGTGTATTTGTAGTTATGTGCCTTTATGGCTCTGAGAATCTCATCAGGCACAAGCCCATCCAGTATCTTGCATGTCATTATACCGTGTTCCATTGGGTTCTCCTGAGTGTACTCATAATCTATATCATGCAGAAGGCCGGTTAATCCCCATATATCCTCATCTTTGCGCAATCTTCTGGCAAGGGCTCTCATTATCGCCTCAACTGCAAGAGAATGTTTCAGAAGCTTTTCGTCCTTTATGTAGTTATTCACTATGGAGATGGCCTCGTCCCTCGATAACATCGCTGTAAAGAGTGAAAAGGAGATATTTTAAAATTGTCATTGTGATGGGTATCCTTGCGGCGTCGGGAAGAGTTTCTCTAACAAAAGATTTAAAATGGAAATCTCCTTCGGGTTATGATACCATGGAGATAAAGATTATCAAGGATAGAGCAAATGAACTGGAAATCGAGATAATAGGAGAGGATTCCACGATTCTCAATCCGATAAAGGAAAAACTGCTGGAAAGGGAGAAAGTTGTATATGCAGAGTATTCCATAGAACATCCGATTCTTTCAAATCCGAAACTCTACATAAAAACAAAAGATGCCAAACCCAAGGATGAGTTGAAAGCTGCTCTCAAGGAATTGCAGAAGGAATTCAAATCATTTAGACAGCAGGTAGAGAAACTGTGAGTATGGAAGCAACCGATGATGAGAAGAAGCTTGGTATAGAGGTTTTTTTCACCGATGTTCCCGGTATAGGCGGGAAACTCAGGTCAAAACCGGAAGATTTCAGAGTGTTTGAAGTACCCAGAGAGGTCAGGCTCAGCGATGATGGGAAATATGTGATACTGGAGGTTACTTCAAAGAACTGGGAGACGAATCATCTTGTGAGAGAGATTTCCAAGAGATTGAAAATTTCAAGAAAGAGAATAAAATTCGCGGGAACAAAAGATAGAAGAGCGGTAACGACCCAACTTTTTTCCATATATTACCCTGAAGGGGAACTTCCAGAAATTAAACTCAAGGATGTTGAGATAAAGTATATAGGAAGATCAGATAAAGGTCTGGAAATAGGGGATCTGATAGGAAACAGATTTCACATAACCATAAGAGAGATAGAAAACGGTGAGACAGCGGAGAGGATAGAAAAAATCCATCAGCAACTCAAATCAATAGGTGGATTTCCCAATTTTTATGGTTTTCAGAGATTTGGCAGTTTGAGACCTGTAACCCATCTTGTTGGTAAGGAGATAGTGAAAGGGGATTTTGACAGAGCAGTGGATGTGTATTTAACATACACAACAGAAAAGGAAGAGGAGAGATATCGCACAGCAAGGGAAAGATTTGCTGCCGAGAGAGATATCACAAAAGCCCTGTCCTATTTTCCGAAACAACTTACTTTCGAGCTCACCTTGCTGAATGAGTTAAAAAGAGGGAAGAACTCGATTGAAGCCCTTCAGGCACTGCCAAAGAATCTTCTAATGATGTTTCTCTATGCCTATCAATCTTACCTCTTTAACAGGATACTGAGTGAAAGGATAAGAAGAGGTTTGCCACTGGGTGGTGCCATAGAGGGAGACCTCATTGTTCCGCTGACCAAGTATGGTGAAGAGGATGAAATCATTCCGGTGACACATAGAAACATAGACAAGGTAAACAAAATGATTTCTCTCAGAAAAGCTGCCGTTACAGGTGCGATTGTAGGGTACAACACAAAGTTTGCGGATGGAGAAATGGGTGAGATAGAGAGAAGAGTGGTGGAAGAGGAGAAGATAGATATCAGGGATTTCATAGTTCCAGAAATTCCCTTCCTCTCCTCTCAGGGAGGGAGAAGAGTTCTCGTTTCAGAATACAGAGATTTTGTTTACAGATTTCCGGACAATTCCTCGGTGGAAATGAGTTTCTTTTTGAGAAAGGGCACCTATGCCACGTCCCTGCTCAGGGAATTCATGAAATGTAAAGATATAAGAAATTACTAGGCCTCTGTAAGAACTATCTCCTTTTTCTTCTTCCTGAAAGTGATTTCAAAATCTTCAAACAGGGGTTCTCTACCAAGCAAGACGGGCATATCATTGTTGTTGATTACAAACACGTCCATATCCTCGTAGATAATTTCATTTTTTCCTATAACCATCTTCAGTTTTGTCTTTTCTATGCTCGTGAAGCCCGCCGCCGTCTTCGCTGTCTCGGTTCTCTCGATTTCCACACCGAGATAATCAGCTATGGCTCTGGGTATTACCACGCTGTCACCGCCGGAATCAACGAGTGCTGCGATTACCGGTGTTTTTCTGTCTTTGTGATGAAACTGGACAGGAAGAAGAGGATAGTGCACATACGGAAATCTGTATGTTTTCTTCATCGTTAGCGAAAAAGAGAAGGGAGTTAAATAACTTACCTGTCCAAAAATTTCTGCATGGGTGAGATGGCTTTGGCTATGATGATTTCATCTTCAGGGTAGTTCTCTGCGGTTTTCAGTATGTCTTCAAGATTATAACTGTGATCGATTATTTTGTCTTCAAATAACAAAATCCATTCTCCAGAGAATTTTTCGATATCATCCTTTGTCAGCACCATATCATGCGGAATAAAAGATTCTCTCTTTAAATTCTTTTTGTCAGATTTTTGCACGGTTTTTTCAAATTATTCTGTCAGAACCAGCAAGATACCGAGTATGCCGAGCAGTGTGAAAGGAACTGCCACTGAATAACTTGAGATGTCGGTCCAGGAGTTGTAAAGTGCGGACCATGTTATGTAGAATATCACGCCAAAGAGCAGAGACAGTATGGATACCAAACCTTTTGGTTTCAGCAGTTTCGACATGTCCATCTTTTCCATCCTCCAGTAGTATTAAAGAGATGGGAGCACTGGGATTCGAACCCAGGTCCGCGGGTCACCTCCAGGGTCATCGCTCCAGTTAATCATCACGGGGTCAGATGACCCTCTTTCAATCATCCCCTAACTGGAGCCCGCGATGATGCCTGGCTACACCATGCTCCCATCATATAAATCCATCATCTCCTCTGTCTGCGGGCTCTCATTTCTCTTCTCATTCTCTTCTTTCTCCATTTCCAGCGCATCTTGCCTCTCTTCTTCCATGCCCTCGAGCTTCTCTTCATCCCGATTCCTCTTTCCGGTTTTATTCCTAAATACATTTTCTCTATATAACTTTTAAGAAGGTTACCTAGATATGAGAGTGCCGAGTGCAGGAAAAAAGGGTGAAACCACCTTATTTCTGTGCCTGATGCTCCCACTCAGTCATTGATAGAAGGTTATGAGAGATCTCGAAAATCTGAATTTTTTGATTCCATATTTCAAGGATGCTAGGATTGTTTCGTCTCCTCCTGCAGAATCTTCTCTATCTTGGGTTTCAGAAGAGGAAGTTCTTTTTTGACTACATTCCATACAATTTGGTGATCAACAACAAAATAACCGTGAATAAGCTTATCCCTTATCTTGGCCATTTCCTTCCATGGGAGGTCGGGATGTTTCTGTCTTATTTCATCCGGTATATTTTTGGTTGCCTCTCCTATAATCTCCAGCTTTCTTACCACCGCACTGACTGTTTTATCATCATTCTTGAATTCTTCAAAATCCATACCGGCAACAAATTCCTCGATCTTTTCGATCGCATCCAAAATATCTTTTATGAACAGCTTATAATCTCTCCTCATACATAAACAACCTCTTTCAGGATTCTATGTCTCAACTCTTTCCTTATGGCAGGTTTTCTCACCAGATCAACCTTTCTTCCCAAAAGCTTGCTCAGGTATTCCTCGATTTCAATAAATTTTATCAGTCCCGGCACTTCCTCAAATTCAACAAGTATATCTATGTCACTTCCTTCTTTCTCTTCTCCTCTGACGAAGGAGCCAAATATCCCTATTTCCTTGATTTTGTATCTTTCATACAGTTCCTTTTTATGCTTGGCAAGAATTTTCTGGATTTCCTCGAGCTTCATTGATTTACCAAATTACGATTTGCTATTTAAGATTGTTTTTGCTTTTGATGGTTTACACAAACTTCCTGAAAGTGATCACCCGATTTTTGAACGATTTTTCTCCTTATAGAATAAACGGATGCGGCGGATTTCGTCAACCTCTCAAGGAGAAAATCAGGTCAACAGACCTAAACTTTTCGGTCTGTTGGTCTCAACAGATGGGGGCAGTTAGGCCTGTTCTCACTAACCCTTTTCTTTATTTTCACCTGCGCGAGTATTTTTACTTGATATTTTAGGTGTAAAGTAAATTTGCAAAGTAAGGACTAAGTAAGCGCTACGGTGAGTGGCGATACATGAGTTGTTATACGCTGTCGATAGCCTCCCATCTTTATAACTCATAACTCGAGATTTTCCATTCTCCTGTAGTGGAGTACTGTTTAATTTTTCGTTTCTTAATAAATGGTTTAATTTCTTCCCACATTTTCTGGTAACTTTTTTTTGCTTCTTCAAATCTTTTTTTCTCCTGAAGAGATAATTTACCCATCCTCATTTTTATCATTCCTCCACTTTAGCTCTAAATGAATAGTCTTTACTTTCGATGCATTTTGCTATGTTGTTAGTTGATACAAAATTGTTTAGCCTAACATACAATTCATAAACTGTGGACCAGAATTTCTCTTTTAAATCTCTTATTTCTATATTTAACCCGCACTTCAATGCATCTTGGGCGTAGATGGGTCGTCCATGAGTCTTAACCTTTTCTGGGGTGAGGAAAATTTTTATTTTTCTTTTAATTTCTTTTTCGGAGAAGTTTGATAACATCCCTGTTTTAAGTGCTTTTATGGCGATGTCTTCAGATAGCGATAACGCCGTCCGAAATTCAGCTATTTCCCTTGCATCATAGTTAGCTAACTGCTGAAGATATGGCTGTAGATTGCCCTTCTCTTTTACTGCTTTTAAAAATAGATCTTCGTAACTTTTTACTATATTGTATACAGAAAATCTTTTTATGCGGTCATCCTCGACATACGTTACTTGTGGATCAATTGAGCCAAGCTCCGATGTTTTACTCATAATTATCTTGCTGGCTCCAAGACAAATCATTGTGGCTGCTGATTTTGCTTTACCAGGTACGATCACTTCGTATCTTCCGGTCCCGCTATATGATCGACAAAGATTTATTATACGTTCCGCAGCTAAACCATCCCCACCTGGAGAGCTTAATAGCAATGCAAATCCCCTCGACAAATCGGTTTTCTGGAAGATGCCCTCTAGCATATCTGCATCACTATCTTCTATCATA
>JAGGWT010000046.1 GCA_021163455.1 Thermoplasmata archaeon
CACACTCTCTACAGCCAGAGCATTTTTCTGCATTCACCTTCACGTACAATATCTTCACCTCCTCCCCTTCACATCATGGCATTTACTATGGCTATGACCCAGCAGAGTAAAGTTATGCATGCGGTTGCAGGATAATACAGAGATGATTTTATCATTCTTATGTCGTAACTTCTTGCATAGCTAACGAGAGGTAGGGAAATTGCACCAAGTATGCCTGCAGGAAGTCCTTTTGCAAGAATCTGTGGCATGAATGCAAATAGATCACTCACATTGAAACTCATCGCCGTGAGAAGCGGAGTGAGAATCTGCGTGGCGATAAATCCAGAGACATAGCAGAGGTAGGCGGTTACAACTCCAAGAGAAGCAATATCAACCTTCCTGAGATCTCTGAGGTCAAAGGTATTGTACCATATAAGTTCGAAGACGATACCCTCGATCAGAATCGCTATTGCAGAGCATATCAGACAGCCAGTAAACGGGTTGGTCAATCTAAGAACGCTTGCAATTCCAGCCATGCCCAACTGCATTCCTCTCTTTTTGAACACCATCCTGGTGTAGGTCATCAGAGTTATCGCAACTATCCCTGACATCACGGCGCCGGCGGGAAGGTTGTTATCTCTCAGCAGATCTCCAAGTATACACTCCAGCATACCCCATATCGAACCAAACAATACAACTCCTGCCAGCATTTTCTTATCCATTCACACCACCTCTATCTTCACAACATCCTTCACCATAAACGCCTTTGGTAGATGTTCAAAGGCAACTCTACCTTCCTCAGTCAAAACCCCTCTCGTCATATCTTCCCATTTGACAGTTTTCCTGTATCCATCAGCCCCGATTATAACATAGGAATGCTTTTCGAGGTTTTTGACTCCTGCAAATTCTATAATTTTGTCGAGAGGTACACCTGTATAACTCTCGTTGGTTATGGAGTTGTGTATGGTTATTGTCCCGATTTTCTCGTACAACTCGATAAAACAAACCTTCACACCATTCACGTCTATACAGCCGGTGGAAACGCTATTTTCCACTCCACCAACATACAGGTTAGAGGCAATGGATACAAGAAGCAGGAAGCTTGCAACCAGCATGAGAGTGTTTCCCTTCATCCGATAGGTGAATTTTCTGTCAATATTTAAATTGAACGTTCTTTTTGGAGATTGTCCAGATACCAAATCAGTCCATGTTTTTTCATCTCCTTTACCCCCGTATCCTTGAGAGCAACATCCCTTCTCCGGATGGAGAATTTTTCCAGAGTTTTAAACAACTGTTTCCTGAAAAAGAGCGTATCAATGTTTCCAGAATACGCTTTAAGAAATCTTTTGCAGAGTTCGAATTTTTCTTCCGTGAATTCCGGATGAGTTGTCAGTATGGATATACAGATCTCTGCAATATCCTCCTCTGCTCTACCTTTCCTGCTCTCCTCAAAATCCACACCATATATTTCCCCTTTGTAATCCAAAATAAAATTTCTGAGTATAGAATCTCCTCTTACCATCTGTTTATCTTTCAACAGGAGACGAAAATCAGAAAACCATCTGGCCAGTTTTTCGATGATCCTGAGGTTATCAGTGATGTCATACTCAGTAGAATTCACGAGGTCACACAGGTTTTTCCCTTCTATAAATTCCATCACGAGCATCCTGCGCCGGCGCTCTATGCTATGAATCCTCGGAACATTCAATCTGTCTTTTAACAGGTCAAGCATCTGGTACTCTTTATTCAGAGCTTCTGATGAGGAGAATATTTTGAGCACCTTTGTTTCCCCATTTGCTCTAACTCTGTAGACCCTGTTCTTTCTGCTTTTGAACCGTTCCAAAAATTCAAATTCAGACATTTATCTTGATAGAGACCACATTTTTGACCCAGAGGGAGGATGAAGTGATGTATCCCTCATCGCTCACAAATGCTATCCTCAATGGTCCCTCATCCTCACCGAGAGCATCTCCATCTTTTTCATACGCCACTATCATGGTGAGATTTCCCGTTCCTAAATAACTCCCGTTTTCGCTGTAGATATCGACTTTTCCTTTGATGGTATTTATCGAGAAGTTCTTCGTATAACCATCACCTGCAATGACCGTTATGGAGTAATTCCCTGGAAGAGAAAATTCCTGGAGAAGATTTTTTATCGGAATCCCTTTATAGAGATTTGGCCCAACGGTTACGTTGTTTTTCTTGATGTAGCCACCATATCCGGAGACACTCATCATCGATTTTAACTCATCCATCGTGTATTTTCTGACCTCGTTTCCATATTCCACAGTCAGTACATACTCTACCGTTGCCGGCTGCTCTTTCTCTCCTCCCTGGTGGGGTAGACTCACGTATACATAGGCGCCTATGGCTGCGATAAAGATGGCTATGAATACGGCAGTTACGACCTTATCACTGCTCTCCCCCGCCATGTTTACATCTTAAAGGAAAACAACTTTTAAAACTTATTGGATTTTTAAAACGATGATCAAAATTGGATGTTGTGGATTTGCTAAAGGAAAAAAGGAGTATTTCAAACATTTCAAGCTTGTTGAGATTCAGCAGACGTTTTACAGGATATTGCCTGAGAATACCTTGAAGAGGTGGCGCCAGGAGGCGCCGGATGACTTTGAGTTTTCTGTAAAAGCATTTCAGGGTATTACTCATCCTGTAACCAGTCCAACCTGGAGAAGAAGTGGGTTGAAGTTAAAAGGAGATGAAAGATATGGTAATCTCCAACCTAGTAAAGAGGTCATGGAATCGTGGGAAATAACAAGGAGGGTTTGTGATATTTTGAAAGCCAGGATATGCATCATACAATTACCCAAGAGATTCAAGGACAGTGAAGAGAATATAAAAAATGCAACAGAATTCTTCTCGAATATTGACAGGGGTGATTTGGAGATAGCGATTGAATTGAGGGGCTGGGATGATAAGAATATAGAAAAACTGTGCAGAGAATTTGATTTAATAGACTGCAGAGACCCTTTTGCGTCGAGACCCACCTGTTTTGGAAAAAAGAGCATAGCTTACTTGAGGTTGCACGGCTCTCCACCAGGAGCAAGGATGTATAATTACAGATACACTGATGAGGATCTGCAGGTGCTGCTAGATATCGTAAGAGAAATGAGGGTAAGAGAAAGTTACATCCTGTTTAATAACATTTACATGTTTGACGATGCCCTGAGGTTCAGGAAACTGGTTGAACAGGGCAATCCCATTATCACACCATAACAGTTTCTGCATTGTGAAATCTATCAGACGGGATTCCACAAAAAAGTAGTGGGGGAGGGATGGGACAGGTGAGGAGGGAACCCTGCATGTGCCCACCTTAGGGCGCTCCAATTTACATGCAGGTGTTTTTACTTGACCCTCATTTACATGAATGCAACACCTCAAGAGTTTATAAATCAGGAGACCCCCCTCGCTGTAGTATTTATGAATTTTTCTATCGCGAACTCATTCAAGATATCTGCAGAGATATTAAAAGTACTCCTGTACCTCATTCCACTGACTGCAAAAATATATAAGTACTTATCTTAATTATAGTATAGGGGGATAGATATGAGAAGAACATGGATTAAACATCTGAGCCTGGTCTCTATGCTTATCATAGCATCTGTGTCTCTCCCTATGTTCACAGTGTCGGATGAGGCGGCAATACCTTCTACGAGAGCGGAGATTCCAACATGGTACAAAGGTGACAGATGGACTTATGAGGGAGAAATTCACGGGTCCGGTGAAAACTGGACGATGGACGCAAGTCTCAAAGATGTCGTGTGCAAGATACTGGGTATTGAAAGTGTGACTGTTAATAGTACAACCTATTTATGCTACAAAATGAACATAACAGGTGCAATAGAAGGGAACTTCACATGGAACATGGTGCCAGGTAGGATTGAAGGAGTAATAGAAGGAACATCCTATTACAGAATCGCTGATCTCTGCCAGGTAAAATCAGAAATGCATTCCTATGGAGAAATTCAGCTCGTGTTGCCACATGAATATGATTTTACATCAACGACAACCTTCAATCCACCCGCCGAGTATTTTGATTTTCCGATAAAGATCAGTGAAGAGTGGGAAACATCATCTGAGATGCATATGGAGGGTCACGTTTACATACAGGATCTCTATGACAACGATATATCTGCTACAAGTTGGGCCAATAAAACTCTCAGTTGCCCAAGCAGACAATCCATCAGCACGCCGGCTGGCGTGTTCAATGCATTTCTGATTACTGACGGTGGAGAGAACGATTCATATTATTCGCCGGATGTTGGGAATATAGTGGCTGGTTCTATATACTACAATAACGGGAACGACACTGTTGCTGGTTATATAGTGTTAAAGTCATTCCACAGGGCGACCCAGCCGATAACAGTAACGCTGAAACTACTCCCATGTGAGTTTATTCCTGGAGAGACCGTCAAAATCTACGGTGATGTAAAATACACCGATACTGGAGAGCCGATAGAGAATGCGGATGTTGTGATATCCATACCAATTCTTGAAGAAAGCTTCACGGTTTCAACCAACGAGACAGGTTATTATGAAAAAATATTCAATCCCCAGGCATTTTACGATAACACCCCATCGCCCATCGAAATCGGATCAGATGGAGTTATAGCAAAATGCACTGTAGACTCCAAGGAGGGCTACAGGGTAAGAACACTCGTTTGCATAGACCATGATACTCCTCCAGAGAAGCCACAGTATATCATAGGTGTGAAAAAAGGATACACAAATGAGAGTTATGTATTCTCAAGTTATGCTTATGACCTGAACTATGATCCTATGTACTACAAGTTCTCATGGGGCGACGGAACGGAAACAGAATGGATAGGAGCAGTTGAGGCAGAAACCCTCTGTGGTACGCAAAAGGTATGGAATGAGTCTGGATCTTTTGAGGTGAAGGTAAAGGCAAAAGATTTCAGAGGAGCAGAGAGTCCATGGTCTAACCCATTCGTGGTGGAGATAAAACCACAACTCTTTGTTGATATTGATGGACCTTATCATGCTCTGCCGGGCGAGCCGGTAACATTCAACACGACCGTGTATGGAGGATATCAGCC
>JAGGWT010000077.1 GCA_021163455.1 Thermoplasmata archaeon
AGAACAATCAAGATCAACGTGGAAGTTTTTCTCATCATAACTTCACCTCAATGTAAAAATATATAGAAAAGAAAGATTAAATAATTTAATCTGGAGGCAATGGTGGTTCCTCATCCTGCCATGTTATACCAGGATAGCACGCACTCGATATTCTATTGTTTCTTGAATTGGGCATCGCAAACATTGTTCTTTTCATTTTTCCCCATCACCAACAAGTGGAAATACTGACGTCCTTTATATATTGCGCCTGATTTTTTGAATGTTAGATACTCCCTGCAAGAAGATTCAGCAGAGTATTTTAGGTTGAAACTAAGAAATAGTTTTATTCTGTTTAGAGATTCGTGGAAAGGTGCAGCTCTACGTGATATTCCTTGGAACAGGGGGAAGCTGGCCGACGGTGAAGAGAAACGTCTCGGCTATAGCGGTGAAGAGAGGAGGAGAAATCTTACTCTTTGACTGTGGAGAAGGTACACAGAGACAGATACAGAAATCAGGACTCAGTTACATGCAGATAAAGAGCATATTTATCTCCCACTTTCATGGCGACCATTTCCTTGGACTCCCGGGACTGATACAAACGATGCAACTTAACGACAGAAAAGAGCCACTTACCATCTACGGACCAAGAGGCATCAGCAGAATCGTGGAGATTGTGAAGAATCTCGGCTACTTCAGACCATCTTATGAAATCGTGGGTAAAGATGTTGATGAAGGAGATGAGATAAGATTCAATGGATACAGTGTCAGACCTTTCAGAGTAGAACATAACGTACCGGCTCTCGGTTATGTGCTTGAGGAAGACATGAGACCGGGAAGATTCAACAAGAAAAAAGCTCTTGAGCTTGGCATTCCAGAAGGACCTCTTTTCGGCAGGTTGCAGAGAGGAGAAAGTATAAAGTTGAAGGATGGCAGAGTGATTACTCCGGATATGGTTCTCGGACCTCCAAGACCTGGGCGCAAAGTGGTCTACACTGGGGATACGAAACCGTGCAACAAGGTTGTGGAGTTTGCAAGGAATGCTGACCTTCTCATCCATGATGCGACGTTTTTGTCGGATCTTGAAGATGTCGCCATTGAGTATGGTCACAGCACGGCGCGCCAGGCGGCGGAGATTGCTAAAGAAGCGAATGTGGATAAACTGGTTCTAACCCATATAAGCCCGAGGTACATGGACGAAAGATTGATCGAAAAGGAGGCAAAAGAGGTTTTCAAGAATTCTATTGTAGCAAGAGATTTTTTAAAACTTGAGGTTAAATTGCGAAAGTAAAGGCAAAAATTAAGAAAATTATAAATAGGGCAGAATTATTTCACTATCGGTGAGGAGAAAATGAAACAAAAGAAGCAGCCTGTATTAGACGGTTCCGACGAGAAGATAGTGGAGCTGTTTACAGAACTAGGGATGCCAAAGAATCTGGCAAAGACCCTCCTCTACATTTCTCAGGTGGAGGAATGTAAGTCGGCTGATGTTGAGAGGGGAGCTAACCTCAGGCAACCCGAGGTTAGCATAGCGATGCAGGAGTTGAGAAGGAGGGGATGGGCAACAAAGAGAGATGTAAAGAAGAAGGGTAAAGGAAGACCAGTACACGTATACAGATTGACAACACCGCTCTCAGAGATCATAAAACAGCTTGAAGAGGAGAAGATGAAGGAGGTCAACGCAATAAAGGAGAACCTGGAACAGCTGAAACAGCTCATCCAGAAATACGACAGGAGCAGATAAAAGGCGTAAGGGAATAAAAAAATGGGTTGGCAATGCTGAGAATCAGAGATAGACTGGAGAAGATATTCTCTGTGACGGATGTTGATTGTGTAATAGTGATGAATAAATCCCCGCCCGTCTCTTCATTTTTTTATATAACGGGTTTAAGCGGAGGGTTGTTTGAGGGTTGCTTTGCTGTAGCTTTCAGAGATAGATGTGTTCTGCTTTCAGCGGGTCTTGATTATGTTAAAAGTGACGAGATAGAGGTTGATAATTTCAAAAATAGCAACGATTTAAAGAAGAAATTACAGGAACTCACCAAGGCGTGTAAAAAGGTGGGTTTTGATGGTATAGCCACAAGTTATTCTGATTATCAGAAACTGAGAAGATTGCTCAGAGGGAAGAAACTCGTTGATATCGGAAAGAATATAGTGAAATGCAGATTCAACAAGGACGATTATGAGATAGAGATGATAAGAAGAGCCTGCAGGGTGGTTGACAGGGTTTTCGATAAGATTATTGATGATTTGAAAGATGGTGTAAAAGAAAAAGAAATGGCAATAATGATAGAAACGTTGATAAAAGAGCATGGAGCAGATGATAAGGCTTTTGACAGTATTGTAGCGTTTGGTAAAAACAGCGCGATACCACACCATGTTCCGGGTAACAGAAGATTAAGGAGAGGAGATATAGTTCTTCTGGATTTTGGCGCAAGATACAAGGGATATGTATCAGATATAACGAGGAGTTTTGTTTACGGAAAGGCGGATGACAGGATAAAAGAGATGTTTGATGTGGTGTTGAGAGCGCAACAGATTGGCAGGGATACAATCAAAGAGGGTGTCAAACTTGAGGAACCCCATAACAGAGTGGTGCGTTACATAAATGGAACAAGATTCAGGGGAAAATTCATTCACTCTCTTGGGCACACCATAGGATTGGAAGTCCATGATGGATACAGACTTGGAAAGGGCTGTAAAGAAATTTTCTCCAATGGTGTCACATTTACCATAGAACCGGGCGTCTACCTCAAAAGTGTGGGAGGGATAAGAATAGAAGATGATTTTGTTTTCCTGAATGGAAGGGTAAAAAGACTAACCCATGCTCCCAGATTCTCTGAGATATAGATCACTTATCGTTTCATCCTTTTCAGGGCAAGTTTTGCTGTCAGTATCTTTTCGGTTGCGAAGAATCTTGATGCGATGTACAGAATTACTATCGTAAGGAAAGAGACATAAATTATTCCAGCGATCGCAATCAGATAATTACCAGAAATTGCATACCTGACTGCGAGAACTGGTTGAGAAAATGGTATCGCAAAGACAGCTATCCTGACGGGAAGAGATAACATGGACATGTCTGCGTACATGAGAAGAAACATTGGTATGAAGATAATGGGGTAGAAATACCCGACGAGTGCCTGTGCGCTTCTCACATCCTCAGTGAAAGCTGATGCTATGATTGCTAAAGATAGAGCAAATAGCAGGGTTACGAAGAGAGAAATGCCTATCAGAATATAACCTGCTGGTGCTGGAGTTAGACCTATTTCTGATAGCTCTATGTATCCGGCGCCGGGCGCATTGAATGAGCCCATATAATAGTTGAAACCCGCGAGATATGCCACTGCACCTATCATGGCAACAAATACGGAGCCAAACAGTTTACCGACAAGTATTGAAAAGCGGTTTATTGGAAGGGAGAGAAGTGTCTCAAGGGTTTTTTCCTCCTTCTCAGTCGCTATTGATGTTGCTGCAAGCTGCATAGATAGAAGGGTTACGATGGCAATAACTATGGGTATGGTGATATTCTGGGACATAAACAATCCTGAAAGTATGTTTGGGGATACGGGAATAATTTTTCCTTTAACGATGGAGTTTTCTGAAACAGTAAAAGGATCTGGTGACCAGATTCTTTTAATCTGCTCGATGATTGTGGATATTCTGCCTGTTTTGGCACTCTCCGTTACACCACCTCCATAGACAGTATACATCTTGATTACCCCCTTGTGGTTTTCCGTATTCTCGCTGAAGTTTTCAGGGATTACCAGAAGAGTGGTAAGGTTGTATTTCTTCATCTGCTGGACTATATCGCTCTCATTGGTGGATTTCAGCTCTATAACATCTACACCAAGCTTGGTCAGATTTTCTATCAAACTCTCTCCCAGATTACCCTCGTCAAGATTGAGTACACCTAACTCTATCTGCTCAACGCTCTTTTCTACCTGGGTAAATATTCCCTGCATTGCGTAACCCATGATCAGAAACATAACAAGTGGTGCCACCGTTATTCCAAGTATGATTCTGGGGTCTCTCACAAGCTCCTTTATCTCCTTGGAAGTGATTGTCTTAAGCCCCTTAATCATTGTTGCTCACCCTCATAAACACCTCTTCCAGATTCGAGGCATTGTAACTTGCTTTCAATTCATCTGGAGGACCTTCAGCCACAATCCTGCCCCTGCTCAGTAAACCTATTCTGTTGCAGAGATACTCCACCTCCAGCATATTGTGACTGGACAGTAAAACGGTGATACCATACTCTCTGACGAATCTTTTAATTGTATCTCTCACCTGAAAGGAATATATAACATCAAGACCGCTGGTGGGTTCATCAAGTATGGCAAGTTTTGGAAGGGTCATCAGGGCTCTCGCAATGAGCAACCTTCTTTTCATTCCTTTACTGTACGTTTTGATTTTATCGTTCAATCTTTCTCCAAGACCAGATATGCTGATTCCCCTCTCCACCATCTCCTCTGTTTCTGCAGGATTTCTGGAACACAGTTTGGCCATGAACCTGAGATACTCCATACCTGTAAGATTCTTGTAGGCGCCGGCCTCCTCCGGGAGATAGCTTATCAATTCTCTGATTTTTTCCGGTTTCTTACTCGCATCGATCCCGAATATCTTTACCTCTCCTGAAGTTGGAGAGATTAGGGTTGCTATTATTCTGAGAGTTGTTGTCTTACCTGCACCATTTGGTCCAACGAGTCCATAAATCTCGCCTTCGTCAACGTAGAAACTGAGTCCATCCACGGCTTTTATCCTGTCGAATACCTTGACAAGGTCTTTTACTTCTACTGCTGCCATGCTCATTCTGGATATACCTCCATCTCTTATTTTTTACTGGTTTTCATCATCAAAAAGAAAGATGTCCTCAATCGAAGTGTTGAAAACCTTTGCAATTCTGTATGCAAGTTTCAGGGAGGGATTGTACTTCCCTTTTTCCAGAAAGACGATGGTTTCTCTTCTGACACCAACTCTCCTTGCAAGCTCTTCCTGAGTCATGTTGTATCTCGCTCTGTACTCTTTGATTCTTGTTCTCATACAACTCACCCTGAGATCCTTACTCTAAGGGGCTTCTGCTGTAAAATGCGTAAAATATCATGTAGAGGATGAGGAGGATGCACACCGATATATTCAACGCGTAGCCAATCTCTTGGTATCTTCCCAGAGATATGAGAGTTGTACCGACAAGAGCTGTACCTATTCCAAAGACTTGTAACGTCCTTCTTGATGCCTTATCGCTTATCCTGTAAATCCTTTCATCTTCAATCACCTCATCCACCTTTCGTCTGAGCAAATGCAGTATCAGAATTCCTGCGGTCACCGCAATAAGAGGAAGTACAAAATTATGGATTTTCACACTGTAGCCAACGATTGCTCCAATGATTGCAGATATTATAACACCGCACATCGCAAACTGTTTTCTATTCACCATCTCACCTCATGTTAAGTATTTCTAACATTATGTTATATATAGTTAACATATTTAAGTTTATCTGGAAAGAGTTGGTTACCGGTTAAATTCATTGAAGTATTTTCAAAAAATCGGTTTTTGAACCAATTTTTGGTCATCACAATACCAATATATTTATAAATACTTGGTATTTACATTACCAATATGAGGATTCTCTGGCTTTTCAACCCGTGGTGGGAATCCGAGGATTGGGAGAGAAGGGACAAACATCTGGTTGAATATAATTCGATGGAGATAAGATGGTTCCCGGAGTGGCTTAGAAGGATCTCTTTAACTCCTGGAAGCGTGAATTTCGTTGTCGGCCCAAGGCAGGTAGGGAAAACAACGGGATTGAAGATTTTGGTAAGGAAACTGCTCTCTGAGGCTGATGAGAGATTTCAGATCCTCTACATGGATTTAGAACTTTTTGCCAATCTATCTGAGCTGAGAGAAGCTCTGCTGTACTATCTTCATTTGAGAGAGGAGGAGAGGATAAAGAATTCCTTTATAATATTAGATGAGGTTTCTTCTCTCCCGGAGTGGTACAGGATTGTAAAAGGTTTGATAGATCTTGGTAAGATGAAAGATGATGTTATCGTGGCAACCGGCTCCTCAAGCGTTAATATCCTGAAGCATGCAGAGTCCTTTGCCGGAAGAAGAGGAGAGGGCAGAGATGTGTATACCTTGCCTCTCTCCTTCCCGGAATTCGTAAGGGTGATGGGAATTGATCCAAGGAGACAAGACAGATTAATCGACGCATTTCGACGATATCTGATTCATGGTGGCTTTCCAAAGCCGATAAATGGCATCTTTTCCGAGGATGATTTTATCAAAGCTTTTGAAAGGGAACTGACAAGAATTGATAAAAGCGTCGAAATAGCAAAGAAAATAATTTCGACATTCCTTGACATGGTTCCATCTGCTCTTTCATATAACTCAATTGCTCAGAAGATCGGCATTTCCCATAAAACGGTTGAGAGTTACCTAGAGGTGTTTCAGGATCTATTTATAACTAAAGTGATCTTTTACAAATCAACAGATGTGATATTTAGAAAGGAGAAAAAAATAATGTTTCGCGATCCATTCATAGCCAGATCCCTCGCCTTCTGGTGTGGAAAAGAGTTAAGGAAAGATATTCTCTATGAGAATGTTGTTCAGGAGCATATGCTTAGAAAATTTGGAGAAGTCTACTACTATCGCAATAAGTATGAGATAGATTGCATAGCCAATGACATGAAGATAGAGGTGAAGGCTGGAAAGCCCCATCGCAGATATCCAAAGGATGTGGTCGTGCTGGAAGAGGAAGACGTACCCAAATTTTTGGTTGAAGTTTTTATGCATTAATTGAGATTTACCTTCTAGCTCAAAAATTCTTATCTCTTCCGACTTTTCCATCATCACTTTTTTATTCTACGCCTGTATTCCTAGATTGGTGACCAACATGGACTGGTATAAAGAGGCGTTGTATGTAAGAGAGCAGACCATCAAGAATAATGAACTCTTTGCAAACTCTCTACCGATGATAGCCAGCGAGAACATTCTCTCGCCTCTCTGCAAAGAGATGCTTATATCTGACTTTCATGGGAGGTATGCAGAAGGAACTCCCGGAAACAGGTACTACGAGGGCTGTGAGTTCTTTGATAAGGTTGAACTCAAAGCTATTGAACTTGCAAAAAAACTGTTCAGATGTGAGTATGCCGATGTGAGACCAACAGCAGGAACCACAGCAAATATGGCGGTGCTCAAAGCTTTAATTAAACCAGGGGAAACAGCGACGGTTCTTGATACTGCGGATGGCGCTCACATCTCGTTTGGAAAGTGGGGAGCAGCGGGAGTGAGAGGAATAAATCTTGTGTTTTACCCATTCAGAGATGAGGAGATGAACATCGATGTGGATGGAGCGATAAAGGTGATAAAGGAGACAAAACCAAAACTTGCTCTGTTTGGACAATCTGTTTTTCTCTTCCCAACCCCGCTCAAGGAGTTGGCAGAAGCTGCTCATGATGTTGGTGCGTATGTTGTCTATGATGCTGCACATGTTCTTGGTCTTATTGGAGCAGGTTACTTCCAGGATCCGCTCAGAGAAGGAGCAGATGTGATGACTGGTTCAACCCATAAAACTTTGCCCGGCCCGCAGGGCGGCGTGATCCTCTCAAACCACAAAGGAGACAGAGAGGAGGATAAGAAGTTTTTAAGGAGATTGAATTTTGGTGTATTCCCCGGAGTTACTTCTTCTTATCATCTCCATCATGTTGCAGCAAAAGCTATTGCTTTCGCAGAGCATCTCGCCTTTGGTAAGGAATATGCAAAGCAGACCATAAAGAATGCACAGAAGCTCGGTCAGGCGCTCTATGAGAGAGGTCTCGATGTTTTTGGAGAGAAACTCGGCTTCACAAAATCCCATCAACTTCTGGTCAGGATAGGTGAGGGTAAAGGAAAGGAAGCTTCGCAGCTCCTCTATCGGGCTGGAATCATAACCAACATGAACATGATACCCGGAGATAAAGACCCTCTCAATCCCTCCGGAATAAGATTGGGAACCCAAGAACTGACAAGAATAGGAATGAAAGAGAGTGAAATGGAGGTTGTGGCAGATTTCATGAAGAGGGTGCTGATAGACAGGGAAGACCCGAAGAAGATAAGGGAGGAAATAAAGGAATTCAGAAAAGATTACCAGAAGGTTCATTACTGCTTCCACGAGGGTTTCGATGGCTATGCGTATCACAAATTAGTATGATAATCTCACTAACCGG
>JAGGWT010000099.1 GCA_021163455.1 Thermoplasmata archaeon
CAGCCTTATCAACCTGGTAATCGAAACCATTCTCTTTAGCGAAGTTTACTATGTACTCCCTGATTTTCTCTTCGTGCTTTGAGCATCTTGGTATCTTTCTTATGTCATCAAAGTACTTCCAAACTATCTTCGGCTCGAGATCAAGAAGCGATGTCATAGTTCTAACCTCCCGATTACGGTATGCCAATGCCCATTAAAAATCTTTCCGACAATGTAAAGGATAAAAATTCGTCCTCAAATTGGTGGCAAGAGATTTTTCGAAGTTAACTTTGAGACCCTGAGATGGCATTATGGCAACAAATGTATAATAAACACTTTATAAACATCCTTACAGAGTTTTATCTGGGGAGTGAATGATGGACAGGAAAGAAGTGCTTAAAAAACTCTACAAGGATGCTCTTTACATGCACCTGATCCATAAAGGTTACCACCCCTTAAAGGCAAAGCAGATAGTAAAGACATTACTCGAGGACTAGTTTAGCTCTTAACAATCATCTTTTCAGTTGAAGCCACAAGCATTGCCAGAAGGATGAGTGATGCCCCCACAATCTCATGAATTTTCATGATCTCTCCCAGCAGTGTGAAGGAAAATATCGCCGCAAATACAGGTTCAAGGAGATAGATCACAGAAGCTGAGGCAGGTTCGATAAATCTTTGACCATAAATCTGGAAGATGGTTGCCCCGTTGCTGCACGCAAATCCAAGATACATCAGCACCATTAACTGGTTTAGATCTAGAGAAGGAAATCCGGTTGTATAAATATCGGGAAGAATGAAGAAAACCGAAGGAACCATCTCAAAGAAGGTTAAAATCACAGGATTCTTATCAGAATATCTGTCTATTATCAGTATATTTGCAGCCCAGAAGAGAGCACTCAACAAGACCAGAAAATCCCCCACGTTGAACTTTAAATCAGGTCTGGCAAGCATGTAGAGACCAGATATTGCAAGAATAAGGGAAAGAGAGAGTTTCGGACTGTATCTTTTTATCATCAGGGCAACATAGAGATGAACAAAGACCATGTACAGACCCGTTATGAACGCGGAGTTCGATGCCGTCGTAAATTTTGTTCCCCAGCCCTGTAGCCATATACCCATAGCATACGTCAAACCCGCAAGAAATCCGGCTTTCATGATTCCTCTATCAATCTCTCTCCTTTTTACAAAGATATACGGTAACAACATTATGATGGCAAAGGTCGCTCTCATCCATGTGTAAGTAAACTCTCCAACCCCTGATACAGAAATTTTCATCGCTGGAAAAGATGTTCCCCATATCAGGGAAGCTATTATGAGAGATGCTATTCCTCTCCTGCTCTTTGTCACACTCCAGTATAGAAAAACAACCTTTAATCCTTTTTGAGACGGCGGCGCCAGGTGCAGGCCGTAAGCCCCCTTCTGTTAAAGGGGAGACACCTACGGTTTCTCCCCTCCGGCGGCATTCTACTGTGCGCCCTACCCGCGGGCGGTCCGGGCAACCGATCCCGCTGCTTGGGCTTGCTCCGGGGGCGGATGCCGTTTCAACAAATCCAGCGGGGACCTCAGGATCAGAATCCATCATCGCATTACCCGCTGGCTGTGTCGTTTCTGCTCATCCGCAGGGACTCTCGCCCCTACCGCTTGCGCGGTTCCCCGGCCCGGAGTGAGGGGGGACTTTCCTCAGCGGAGGAGCGAAACTCCTCCACCGTCAGCCGCCCACCTGCTCCTGGCGCCGCCAAATCACTCTTTACCACTTGCGGGATTTAAATCTTTCTGAGAAAATTTCATGATAACACTTGTACAACAATCCGTTTATAAAGCGATTTACAGAGTTTTAACTGGAGGTGGTGGTGAAGATGTTTATAGTTGGAATGGTCTCAACCGTCGAGGAGGCGAAGGAGATTGAGGAGGTTGCGAAGAATTTCGTCGTGGAGAGAAGGATAAAGAAACTCCTGAACTAATCATTTGTGACACTATTTTTTGATGGATCTCACGAATTCCTCGAAATCCCTTTTGAGTTTGTCCGCCATGAAGTTTCCTGTGAAACTATCTGCTTTTGCTGCAAGGGATATCTTCGACGCCAGAACCCTTGATATCTTCCCCCTATCCTTTGCCTTTGCAGACCTCACTGCCGGATGCCTGAATATGATACCGTGTTTTGGTGGTGTTCCCTTTCCCTGTTTATATCTGAAAAGCGCCTTTTCCGCTCCAAGTATCTGAATACTCGATGATGGTAACTTTGCGAGATTTTCTATTCCTCCTGTCACAGATATTAACTTAGCAGCCAGAAGTGGACCTACGAGTTCAGAGAGATTCGGAGCCAGCATCTTCATCTTTTCTCCAAGTCTTTCCTTCAGCTCATCTATTGTTGCATCAACCTTTCTTTTCAATTCGTTCAGATATCTTATGGATTCATCCTGGACAGGCAGATTCTTCCACTCATTTATCCTCTCTGACAGAATGTTCAATATCTTTGTCAGTTCCTCCACGCTCTTCACCATTTGAATAACTTGAAGGTCCTCTCTGCCAAGCTCTCTTTTCACCTTCTCTTCAACCACTATAATCTGTGCCTTTCTCAAAATATCCGTGTCAAAACCAAAATCCGAGGCTATAATCTTCAAACTGAGTTCATAGCGAGGGGTGTATTTGCCTATTTTACTCAACCTCTCTTCCACAACATCCACATCCTTACCTCTCGATAGTTCCTTTTCTTCATCAAGTATACCACCTTCCTCGATTATAAGCAATCTCTTTGCTATCTCCTTTTCATCCTTTGGAAACAACCTGTATTCAACAATCCCCTCACCGTCATGAAGAAAAACACCGAACCACTTTGTAATCAAAAACATGGAGAGAAATCAACTATTTATATATATAGAATTTTCTACCAGTGGAGGTGTTGGTTTGGTCAACATCGGAACAAGAATATCAGAACTGAAACTCAGAAACCCAACAATCCTTGCATCAGGTATACTGGGCGAGACATCAGGTTCCATGAAAAGGGTCGCATCATGTGGTGCAGGCGCCATAGTTACAAAATCGATAGGCATGAAACCCAGAGAGGGTTATCCCAATCCAACCGCTGTAGAGATAGAGTGCGGAATCCTGAACTCCATGGGTCTTCCCAACCCCGGCATAGAGGAGTTTAAGAAAGAAATCGATGAAATCGATGAAATAGATATTCCCGTTATAGGAAGCATTTTTGGAAAGGATGAAAAGGAGTTCGCCTTCCTAGCGAAGAAGATGGAGGAGTATGGACTGGATGCGATAGAATTGAACCTCAGTTGCCCGCATGCGAGAGGATACGGTCTCGAAATCGGAAGTTCTCCCGACATCGTGAGAGAAGTGGTTAGAGAGGTTAAGAAGAAGGTTTCCATACCTGTCTTCCCGAAACTGTCTGCGAATGCTGGGGATATAGTGGATATAGGTAAAGCCGCCGAAGAGGGAGGCGCCGACGGAGTGGTTGCCATCAATTCTCTCAGGGCAATGAAGATCGATATCCACCTGAAAAAACCAATTCTCTATAACAGGGTGGGTGGATACTCGGGAAAGGGAATAAAGCCCGTCGCTGTGAGATGCGTTTATGAACTTTCGAGAGAACTCGATATTCCCGTTATAGGTGTTGGCGGTGTGGAAACGTGGGAGGATGCGGTAGAGTACATTCTCGCGGGAGCGTGTGCGGTGCAGATCGGTGCGGCTGTATATTACAGAGGTCTCAGCGTATTTGCAGAAATATGTGAGGGGATGAAAAGATGGATGGAGGAGAATGGTTTTGAATCCATCGAGGATTTCAGGGGGGTTGCACTGAAATGAACTATCCGGAGATTGTGAGAATAAAAGAAATTGTTGAGGAGAATCCATACGTTAAGAGCATATTCATACCTTTCAGCAAAACCATTGAACCCGGTCAGTTCATCATGGTATTAATACCCGGAGTGGATGAAATCCCAATGAGTGTATCGAGAATAAAGGATGGAGAAATATCATTCACATTCAAGAGAGTTGGAGATGCAACCGGAAAGTTATTTGAAATGGAGATAGGGGATGTAATTGGAGTGAGAGGACCACTGGGAAACGGCTTTGAATTAAGAGGAGAGAGGATACTATTTGTGGGCGGCGGCACGGGGATTGCTCCGCTCCTTCCGGCGGCAGAGAAAGCAAAACATCTCGGTAAAGAGAACATCATTGTTATCGGTGCAAAAACAAAAGATGAACTGTTCTTTGTCGGAGAAATGAAGAAACTGGGCAAGCTTATCATTTCTACGGATGATGGAAGCGAAGGTGAGAAGGGTCTTGCTGCTGATATAGCTGAGAGAGTTATTGATGAAGAGAAGCCGGATATGGTTGTAACATGTGGTCCAGAACTGATGATGAAAAGATTACTTGATATCTGTGTAGAAAGAGGAATCGATTTTCAAGCATCGGTTGAAAGATACATGAAATGCGCACTCGGTCTGTGCGGGCAATGTTGCATAGGAGAAGGACTGAGGGTTTGCAAAGAAGGACCAGTATTTGATAAGGATACTCTTATAAAATGCAGTGACTTTGGTGTTTTTACAAGAGACGCATCCGGGAGGAGGGTATATTTTGGATGAAGGACTGAGGAATGTTATCTTCACAATTTCCATTGTGGTGATACTGCTGTTTGCGGGCTGTTTAAATGAAAATCCAAACAGATGGGCTTTCAAACTCACCCAGATAGACAAAATGAAATCCCTTGGTTTTGATGGAGAGGGTGTTAGAATAGGAATTGTGGATACAGGGGTGGATATAGACCATGTAAGTATGGACAGAGACAAACTCGTTGCATGGCTTGATCTGATAAATAACAACGAGAAACCATACGACGATAACGGTCATGGAACTTTCATAACCGCTCTGCTGCTTTCAAAAGGTGGAGATCTTTTTGGTAGCGGGATAGAGGGAATCTGTCCCAATTCTCAGATCGTGGTAGTCAAAGCCGTATCTGATACGGGATATACCAATGATACCCTCATATCCAAAGCCATCGACTTTTGCATTCAGAAAGATACGGATATCATTCTACTCTCCCTTTACAAAAATCCCGAGACAATAAATATCGGGAATAAAACCATGGAAAAATGCAAGGAAGCAATTAGCAGAGGCATCTTTCTGATTGCTCCAGCTGGAGATGATGGAGCACAGGATGACGGAGATGTATTTGAACTTGCAGGTATAGATGAAACCATAGGCGTTGGCTCAATAAGTAAAAACCTTTACATCTCAACCTTCAGTTCAAAGGGAAACCAGGCTCTTGTTCCTGGAAAACATGAAGCAAGAGAGGATCCCAACAAGAAACCAGAACTTGTTGCACCTGGTGAAGACATCGAATCCGTAACCGGTTGGGCATCTATCATTAAAAGCGGCACATCGATTTCAGCTGCATTCATTGCCGGCTCGCTGGCACTCATCCTTGAGGCGTATCCTGATCTCAAAAAATCCGGAAAGGAGGGAATAGAGAA
>JAGGWT010000137.1 GCA_021163455.1 Thermoplasmata archaeon
AGGTAAATTGGACATACCCGTCATCTGACTTTTTTGAGAGGTGGATGCATTATCCGTATGAAGTGAAACTCAATGTAAGTGCCGGCGCCCTGCCGGATGGCGAGAGAAACTTTACATTCGGTCTGGATTACAACTTCACAGCATACAATCTCTTGGGAGAAGAAATACAGCCTGAATGGGAACTCAACGAAAACACCTTCTGCACACTCTCAAACTCATCTCATAACCAGACCTACAACTTCGGTACAATCCTCAACACCACAATCATCTCCAATGAGACAAAGGAATGGAGTTTCATCATCTCCAACAGATGGAACTGGATAGAACCATGGAGTATGAAGAGAATACTCAACATTATACTTTCAATAGCGACAGCATACTTTGGAACCTTATATTATGAAGAACTACAGGAACTTTTAGCTGAAAAAGACTTTGAAGGATATGCCGAAACCATATCAGATTTCATCAATGCGGTGTGGCATCTGAAGTACAATTACCATGGTCTAGGAAACTCTTCATCATCTCCAGGAAGTGTGGATGTGTGGGTGAGCCCTGTAAAACCTTCTTTACTGGTGGAAAGTCTTATAGCAGCGCATCTCGCATCAAAGGCAACCTCTTCAGGTTTCACTGCCCTGATATCACCTTTTATTGGATGGGGTATAGCAGCTGCCTTCTTTGCAGTCCAAGGAGCGATGTGGGTTGTGAGCGAGGTAACCTATGCATCATCAGTAGACCCAGATTATAACTTCACAGTATTAGCAACTCCAGAAAACGTATATCTTCCAATAGTGGAAAATCTAACCGACAATCTGGCGAGAAATGTAACCATGACAGCTTTTGATTTACTTTCCTTCGCTGAAGCGAGAAAAGTATCATATGCCAGATACCTCGGTGCAATTGAAAACAATTCTCCAAAGTGGGCAGCTATCCAGCTTGCTGCAACCAGATATTATGGAGAAATGGAGAAAATCTTCACAGAGAAACTGAGAATGCAACTTGAAGGAATTCTGGAAATGCTACCATCACCGACAGATGATGATGTGAAAGCTATTAAAGACATGCTTGCAACCGAGGGTCTTCCGGATATTGAGGTAGATATTCTCAGACAACTCGGTTATACAAATCAGGATATCAATGATTTAACCGATTTTTATCTGGATGTAAACACTTCCTTCTACAAGAATCCTTCTTCCATACTCTATCTTCTAGAAAATATGACCGCCCTTATAGAAACATCAAACAACCTTCTACCACCTCTGTTATATGATGAATTGATTCAGACAAATATAGATGTCAATCCTCACATCATCGATGCTGATAATGTTCCAGAATACATCGATTTCTACATAGAATTCGATGATATATCTGCCATAAGAGGAGTCAGTATAAATTCTTGTAAGCTCAACGATATCATAAATCCGGTATATATCTCAGAGACACCAGGAGATCATGATGGAGATTCCCTTCCAGACATCCTTGTAAGATTCAATGCATCAGATATAACTCCTCTCCTCACGGAGGGTATAAATCTTCTCTACATCCTTGGAAATGCCACTCTTTCTTACGTTGATGATAGAATATTCTGTGGAATTGCAGATATCATTCTACAAGGTGAACCTCCTATCACAACCCTGGAAATAGGTAACCCGAAATATGATGGATGGATAACCACAAAAACTCCACTGCAAATCAATGCAACCGATGATATCTCTGGTGTAAAATATCTATTTTACAACATTGAGAAAAATGGTGTAGAAATAGAGAGAAAAATCATCAGGGATAATAGCGATGATGACAACTGCAAAGATGCTGGAAAAATATCACACGAGATAAGACCTGCAGGGGAGGGAAATTACACCATTACATGCTATTCAATGGATGCTGCGGGTAACATAGAAGAAAAACGCACATTTGCAGTTGATGTGGACGATACACCCCCGATATCAAAAATCACGATAGGGAAACCGTGTTATCTCATGGATAAGAAGATATGGATATCCGAGCAAACACCGGTCAATATATCCGCACAGGATACAGGATGTGGAGTAAGCAGGATAGTGTACAATGTGGATGGAGACGAATGGGTAGAGGAAAATGATACGGTGGTATCATTTACTCTGCAGGGAGAGTGCAAACACGAGATAATATGGTATGCTGTTGATCATCTTGGAAATACAGAAAAGCCACATACGATAGTGGTTTATGTCGATAACAAAGCACCGGAGACGGAGCTTCTTGTTGGAGAACCGCATGTAGAAGAACCTCTTTTTGTCACATCGCATACAAAATTCCGCTTTAACGCCACAGATTCTGGAGAATGTTCAACAGGTGTAAAAGCGAAGTGGTACAGAGTATGGAACATTTTCTCTGGATGGAGTGATTGGATGCTCTATAGACCAAGAATCTCAGCGGTTGATGGAATAGAGATATTGCATGAAGAAGGACTGCATTACATAGAGTTCTACTCCGAGGATTTCGTTGGAAACATTGAGGATATACACAACATAACATGCTATGTCGATGATACTCCTCCAAAGAGTAGAGCATACTGCATGTATCCAAGATACATTTACATCGAAGCTGAGGACATAGGTGGTGGAGAAATGATGCCAGCAGTGGGAGGTTGTTGCATACACTACCGTTACAGGGTAGGAGATGAAAACTGGACCGAATGGAACGTCAGTGGAGAAGATGAAACAGTTATAATCCACTTAACCTGGCCAGATAACATAGTTCCCATAGATAAACCCATCTACGTTGAGTACTACGCTGTTGATGCCTTAGGAAATGAAGAAGATTTACACCGCGATACATTCACGATAGAGAACAATGGAGATTTCGGAAAATCTAACCCATAAACTTCGATACCCCTTCTCTCCATATTTTTCTTGCAGTATCCACATCCACAGAGAACAACTCTTCTCCATCCTTCAAAAATCTGATTTCTCTTCCTCCGGTTCTTCCTATCAATCTGAAAGGAATATTGCGAGCGGATAGAATCTCCTCAACCTTATCTTTCTCTCTGGTTTCGATAATCCATCTGGTATTGCTCTCTGAAAACAGAACAAAATCCTCCCTCAAATCAGCGACTTCACCAATATCAATCTCAACTCCGATGTCTCCACCTATCGAACTCTCAGCAACAGCAACAGCAAGACCACCTTCACTCAGATCATGGCAACTTCTCACGTAACCATTCCATATCAAATCAAGCACGGCTTCGATGCTTCTGTCAAGAATCTTCACATCCACCTCCGGTACTTTACCTCCTTTTAAACCCATCACCCTGTAATACTCTGAACCTCCCATCTCTCTCTTTGTTTCTCCCACAAGATAGATGTAGTTCCCATCCTCTTTAAAGTCAGAGGTCACGCATTTCCTTATGTCAGGAACGATGCCTATCCCCGTTATCTGCGGCGTCGGCGGTATCGCTCCTGCTGAACTCTCGTTGTAAAAACTCACGTTTCCGGAAATGAAAGGTAATCCCAAAGCTTTTGCAACATCTGCGAGACCTCTGCATACCTCGTAGAAATCACCCATCACCTCTGGCTTCTCAGGATTGCCAAAGTTCAGGCAGTCGAGCAAACTATCCGGCTTTGCTCCGACAGCAACGAGATTTCTGCACACTTCATCAACTGCAGAGCATGCGCCCCAGTATGGATTGAGTTCTGTGAATTTTGGGTTTATATCCGATGTTATGGCTATGCCTCTAAATGAATCCTCGAGAGGTTTGATTACGGCAGCATCGCCATGAGATTCCTTTCCAACGATTCCCTGCAAAGGCTTTATCACGGTACAGCCCCTCACCTCATGGTCGTACTGCCTTATGACCCATTCCTTCGATGCTATGTTCATCGAGCCAAGAACTTTGAGAAAAACCTCTCTGAGATCCGGCATTTCAAAATCCACAAACTCCTCTTTCGACTCTCTCTTTTTTAGAGGTCTCATACAACTGTCATAAACCACTCCTTCTGTCAGAAACTTGGTATCAAGTTCCAGGATTTTGTGTCCCTTGTAATAAACTCTCACAACCCTATCCTTTATAACCTTGCCCACTGGTGTAGCAAAAACATCCCATTTTTTGCAGATGTGCAGAACCTTATCAAGATTCTCCTTTTTGACGAGAAACATCATCCTCTCCTGACTCTCAGATATCCATATCTCCCATGGTTTCATATCTAACTCTTTTAGAGGTACATTATCAAGCTCTATCTCTGCTCCAAGTCCCGCAGCATTTGCAAGCTCTGTTGTAACACATGATAATCCTC
>JAGGWT010000014.1 GCA_021163455.1 Thermoplasmata archaeon
ACTCCTTTCTATAAACCCTGCCATAAGGTTTCTCGACTTCTTCTCTGATAATAATCTCGCCAGAGGGTTGGTACACAGAAAGCAACCTCTTTTGATACCTGTAAACAATCGGTCTGTGCATGGAGTGGCGGTTGATGTAAAAAAAAGCAGATTTTCTGGATACTGGTTCGAATCTTTCAAGCCATTCCTTGATGTTTTTTCTTTCCAGGAATCTCAATGCATCCATGATCAGTGGATTGATGGAAGCCTTTTCCTCTACGAGTTCCCATAGGCTACCTTCTCTTATCGACATCTTTATTCTCTTCATCTCGGAGAAACAGATGTAAAGGTTGTGCAGGGCTATGTTTCTCTCCCTCTCTTCTTTGTTCATTTCTTTCAGTTCCTTTGCATCCACTCTGCTACAAACCGGACAGTTGCATGGAATTTCCTCCATATCTGATAGTTTTTTTGTCCCCCAGGGGAAAATGAATCTTTCATCTCTCGCATATTTGGCATAGGATGAGGAATCCATCATATCCACGCCGAGAGCAACGGCAAGCGGGAAAACTATGGGGTGCCCGGCGCCGAAAAGATGAATGGGTCTTGATAAAGGCAGGTGCATTTTTGATGAAACTATGCATCTGACCAGTTCATCGTATCTCTGGTTCTCCATCAGAGGAACAACGCCTCCAACCGGATGAATGTCGCAGTCGATTTTGCCCATTTCCTCAGCACACCGGGCTCTCAGATCCTCATATACCCCGCCCTGGACCGTGCATGCTGCGAGCATTTTATCTTTTACAACTACGCTCTTCTTTGCCCTTTTTACTGTCTCGATAACCTTTCTTTTTGCCACGGTGCGATTGTCATCTGGCTCGGTGAACAGGTCAAGTATCGTCCCTATATCGCTCCCTATATCCCTCTGGAACTCGAAGATTTCCAGATAATCGACATCAACAGAACCATAGACGTGTGATTGAAATGTCCCCGAATCCGTCATTATAACTCCATCAAATTTCAAAAGAGAATGAATCCCTTCAGAGAAAGCCTTTCTCCTGAGTTTATCGCTCCTGTATATTATATAGGAATTCGTTATGATGGCATTTACTCCAAAAAGTTTTCTCATCTCATCCGGTTCGATTAGCATTTTGTTGGGGTTTATAACCGGAAGAAGCGCGGGAGTCTCTATTATGCCGTGCGGCGTCTCCAGGCGCCCTATTCTGGATAAACAGTCTCTCTCTTTGATTTCGAATTTCACCATTTTATCCTATCTGTATGGGATTGATGATCTTTTTGAGTATGGCTATTGCGGAGAGCGAAGCTATGTAACTGGACTTTGGATTGCTGGGATTGGGCATATTTTCTATCTCCGCTCTTAACCTTCCAAATTTACCGTGAGCGAGTACTTTATGGTGGATTCTCGCAGCAACCGGATCAGCGACTATCTTCACTCTTGTGCGGTCGAAGCCGATTCCGGCCATGGATACGCATGCGGCCACATTGATGTTCTGAGGGAATAACTTTACGGCATCCCTTGCGGTGCCATCAAAGACAACCGTTCTCCTGTCGTACTTTTTACCGAGGGATTCCGGTGGTTTTGTCGTAACGAGAGTAACCTCATCCAAGCCACCAATGCTTGCAGCATATATCCCGTCGACACCACATATGGCTCCAGATGGAAGATAGATCTTGCACCCGTTTTTCTTTGCTGTATCTATCAGTTTTTCCCTGAAATCATCATCAAAAAGCGCACCCATGCTCATTATAACCATATCCTTCTTTGCTTTCAGAATCTTTTCTCCATATTCCTCTACGGCTTCCTGAGACGCCGTCTCGAACACGACATCGGATTTCTCTATAAGCTCGTTTACATCCTTTGCCCTCTTTCCCTTTTTGAGTTTTTTTGCGAGTTTCTCCTCGGCTTCCCTGACCTTATCGTAGAGGTATATCTCCTTTATCTCTTCCATCTCATCCGCAGCCAGTGCCACATCTGTTCCTATCGCCCCGCATCCTATGATACCTATGATCATAAACTCACCAGCACGATAATACCAAAGAGGTTAAATATAGATTGTCCCGAAAACGTCGAGATTTATCACCATGTTGAACTCTCCGAGATAAGAACTGGCTCAATGCATCTTCCATCTTTCCATTCTTGTCACGCAGTTTGATTCTTTTTGGGAATCTGCTCACCTCTATAACGAGATACTTTCCCTCTCTTCTGTAACCCCTGATCTCTTCCCATCTGATGAACCTGCGATTTACCTCGATTCCATTCTCGTAGATGATGAGTTTGCTCGATGTGAATAAACCGAAAATAGCGGATGTGAACATTATCGCGGTGGATATGATGGTGGATGGTAAATCCTTATCCCTGGAGCGAGAGATATACGCTATGGCCATGACAACGATAACAAGAATAATAGTGATTGTTATTGCGGTGGTTTTGTTATCTCCGAGTGGCTTTTCCGAGATCTCCATCAGTTTCCTTCCCTTTCTGGGATCTATCTGTGCATCTCTGAGATAGCCGCGTTCCCGGCGCTTGGCAGACAAGTCTTGCAGAAAAACTGCGATTATGAGGACAACTGCAGTGATGGAAGTAACTATCAGGGTTGTCTCGATCGATAAATAGAATATGTAAACCTGGATGATATACACGATGGTGACAATTAGAGCAATGAGCAGGATTCTTGCCGGATAATTTTTCTCCCATTGCTCTTCCATGCGTTTCCCCGTAAACGGGCTGGATTTAAAACGTTTATCCCGCTCCAAGTCTCTCAAATATCACCGTCGCATCTTCTCTGCAAGCATGAGGGTTTTAAATCAAAGGATGGTCCATACCTCCTGTTCAATGTAAATGGTCTCTCCACCGGTGGTTTCTGCCTCCACTCCCATAACATATCTACCTATTCCTTTGCTGTTATAAAACCACTTGTATGGAGGTGTATCATCTGTGAACTTGATTTCACCGTCGATGTAGAAGTTGATTTCGTTAATCTTGTGATTTTCATCTTTCACCGATATCTCGACGGTGATACCACCGATTACGACTGTTTTGCCTACGTAGAATAGTTTTCTGTTGAGCAAATACAGGTAACCTGGCTTTGGTTTAGCAAATGTTATCTCGATATTGGTTATATTTTCCAAATCCACCTTTCTGAAAAACTCCCTGTGCTGTAAACCGTTGATCCATGTCTCATTACTGAGGGTTGGATAAAAGGGAGAGTAGATCTCAAACAATTTTAGTTTGTAGCTCCACATCTCATCGCTCAGGTTGATTATATCGGTTACGGGTGGTGGGTCCATTTTCTCTGGACCAAACCATCCAGGATCTCTATTGAGGGTATAGTAGTAACTGATAGAGATATTATCCTCTCTCAATTCCAGAAGCGACTTATCAAGAAGCTTGGCTACTGTCACGTGTTGACAACTGTGCCTAAAACCGTTCGTCGATTCAAAACCTATTACTATATCTGGTTTGTATTCCTTGACCAATTGCTTGATATAGTCTTTTACTCCCCTCTCCTCGAGTTCTTCGATTACTTCATCCAGTTGGTTCCATTTTTTACATCTGGAC
>JAGGWT010000142.1 GCA_021163455.1 Thermoplasmata archaeon
GGAAACAGATGGTCAACCTCATCCAGATAATCTATCTCCCCCTCATATCCGCATTCCCTGCATTTAACCCTGCTTTTTATTATCTCTATTTTCAGTTTTGCTTTTTTCAAAACCCCTCTTTTCAGTATGTCAAAACAAAATCTGAGCTGCTCCGGAGACAGCATGGTCAGCTCTCCTATGCATATCTCAACTTCATTCACTTCTTTCAATCCATGCTTCTCCGCCTCCTCGAGAGCAATACCAACTATGGATTGCATCGTCGAAAACTCATGCATACATATCCCCAAATATTTTCAGAATCTCTTTCGCCTCATTTTCAGGTATTACTCTTATCGCAAACCCAACATGCACGATAACCCAGTCACCTTTTTTCGCATTGACCAGAGATATATCAACCTCTTTCTTTGTACCTCCTCCGTAATCAACGATCGCTTTGTTTCCTTTCATCTCGATGATCTTCCCAGGGACAGCCAGGCACATCCTTAGATGTATGTAAGCAGGAAGTTTTTCTACTTTTCTGTTAAAGTGCCGGCGGATCCTTCCGCAGATTGAGAGAAGTTCTATCTTTGAGTCTGTTACAGCCATACAGAGGGTATCATTACTTGATTTCTTAAGATATCTCTGATGGTGAAATTTATATTCCAGTAAAAAGATATTGTTATAGCAGAAACTCCCACTTTGAAGGGGCAGCGCCGGCGGAAGGTAGGTGATAATATGAGGAGGCTATTGATGATTCCATTCTCACTCGTGGTAGTTTCTCTGATGATATCAACATCAACAGCTGTACCTGTAACAGCTTCTCAACCTGTCGCGAAGTACATCGACGTAGCGGAAAAACTATACGAAACCACCCGTGAGCGGAATGGCATTTTCTATCGCATCCTGATGCTTATCTATCATATATTTACGGCAATATTCTCTACGATTGTTTCAATATTGCGCTGTTGCGTCCATGTTATTCTATTTATCTTGGAGAAACTCCTCTCCATAACGGGAATCGCTCTTTCGCTGCTGGTTTTCATAATCAATATTATATCGATGGTCGTATATGGCATTGGAGAATTTTTCATAAATACTGATAGAATAATATTTCTAATCATGGGAAAAATTCTTGTATTTCTTTCAATCATCCTTGATGCATGTTCAGGGTTTTTGAGTGTAGTGGTAGATATAATCAGTGCGATAACAAAGATAGCCGATAAAATATGGTAGGGCACTGCATACTGATAGCCGCACTCTAGAATAAACCCGGACACCTTCCCCATTATAGACTGCAAAACACCGGAAGCATTTAATATCATTTATTTTTTAATCCATTAATATTATGAAAATAAAAACAGCTGGTATGCTTTTGCTGATTGCAGGAATTTCTCTAATCTCTGCGATGCCAGTAACAAACGTCGCAACCATAACAGCAGGGAAAGATAATCTCTGCTTTTATCCAAAATCCTGGGATTTCGGATATCTGCGTCCAGGAGAGACAGCATCGGCACAGTTTGATATATGGGCGTGTTGCGGCTGCGCCGGCAGCATAACCTATTCACTCTACAAGAACTGTAGCTGGGTCGATATCCATCCAACGAATGGTACCTCAAGCGGAGAGATGGACACAATAACTGTTACTATCGATACTGCAGGTCTTCCCGAAGGAAACCATAGCTGTTCGATATTCATATACAGCAACAATGGGAATGGCTTTTTCAACATAAAAGTCGGTGTATTCGATGACCATACGCCTCCAACGGTAAAGATAGTGAAACCAGAGAAGGGATGGATATATCTGAATGGTGAAAAGTTGTTCAGAATTGGATTTGCAACGATAGTGATTGGTGATATATCTGTTGAGGTTGAGGCAAAGGACGATAAAACATGTATAGACAAGGTGGAGATATATCTGAACAACAAACTCATGAGAACAGACCATTTAAAACCATATATCTGGAACTGGGACGATTCAGGGTTTGGGATATACTCAATCAGAGCAGTAGCCTATGATGGCTTCCTGCAGCAGATGTCATCTTCTCTTAAGGTACTCAAACTCATGTAGTCTTAATTTTAATCCATTCGCATGATACCACAGTATATCCCCTGACCAAACGATACGCCGCCATCGCCGCAGGGCACCTTCTCATTCTGGTAAAAGTTTAATCCCTCTCTTTTCACCCTTCTCGCTATCTCTGTTGTGATGAAATCGTTGTACGCACACCCACCACTTACCCCTATATTTTTCACTCCCTCTGAATCTGCTTTTTCAATGGCCAGTTCAGCCAAGGATGTAGCGATGTATTTCTGTGCTGTAAAAGCCAAATCTTCTCTGCGATATCTTTTCAGGTTCTCAAAGATCTCCTCAAAAATTTCCTTTACCATGATTTTATCTCCTTTGATCACCGGTTCAATATCCAGCGCTTCTCTTCCACTGGCTGCAACCGCCTCCAGCTTCATTGCAGGTTCTCCTTCATAACTTCTGTAATGGCATATATCGAGCAGAGCAGATATTCCATCGAGAAATCTTCCGCAGGATGAGGTGAGAATATCTCCCCTCTGTTTCATTATAACTTCTATCTCTTTTTCACCATGTGGGAAAGAGTTCTTCCTCTCAATGAGCCAATCCTCAACTTTCTTTCCGAGAATTCCGGCCACTATCCTCAGAGGATAATATGTGGCTCTATCTCCACCTATGAGCGGGAAATACTCTATATGCCCTATCCTTTTGAAATCCCTCCCAGCATATATTATTTCCCCACCCCATGCCTGTCCATCCAGACCATATCCGTATCCATCTATAGCTATGCATATGCTCTCATCAAGTCCATGCTCCCCGATGAGAGATGCAGCGTGGGCAAAATGATGCTGAACCTCAATAACTTCTGTTCCTTTCTCTTCAGCGATCTCTCTGGCCAGTTGAGATGTCTCAAAAGCAGGATTCAGGTCGCATGCTATCATCGCGGGCTCAACACCAAACAATCCACAGAGATGCTGAAAACAATCTTTCAGATACTCAAGTGTATCGTACTTTGATGTATTCCCGATATACTGTGAAAGGATAGCTTTATTTCCTGTCATGAGACATATGGTAACATCCAACTCCGGCCCCAGGGCGGCGACATCCCTTTTGAAGTTAATATGGACATCAAGTGGAAGAGGTACATACCCTCTCGACCTCCTCAAAAACGAAATCTTTCCGTTTACGACTCTTACCACGGAATCGTCACATCTCTGGTAAATCTTTCTGTTATGGATCAGAAAACAATCCGCATCTATCTTGTTCATCTCTCTTTCATCTTTAAGCATGGGATTTCCTGGATGATTTGCGGAGGTCATAACGATAGCATCTGTCTCGAGATAATCAAACAGAAGATAGTGCAGTCCTGTATATGGAAGCATCACTCCTATGGTGTGTAGCCCAGGTGAGACAAATCTCGAAAGTTTTTCACCCTTCTTTCTCAGCACGACAATCGGTCTCGAAAAGGATGTCAGCAAATTCTTTTCCAGATCATCTATGTGGGCTATCCTCTTGGCACTATCTATGTCTCTCACCATGACAGCAAACGGCTGAAAAGGTCTGCCATATATCTCTCTCAATATACCTACTGCTTTATCACTTTGAGCATCAACCGCCAGATGAAAACCACCTATGCCCTTGATAGCAACTATATGTTCTTGCTCAATCTCCTTTGCCGCTTGCCTTATGGCTTCTTCTCCTTTTTCGATGATGGCATTGTCTTTTACGAGAAATATCTCCGGTCCACATTTTCCGCAGGCAACCGTCTGGGCGTGGTACCTTCTATCAACAGGATTTTTGTATTCCTTCTTGCAATCCTCGCACATCGCAAATTCATCCATTGTTGTATTCTCTCTGTCGTAGGGAAGTTTTCTGATTATTGTGTACCTTGGGCCACAGTGGGTGCATGTTATGAAGAAATATCGATATCTCCTGTTATTCCTGTCGTACATCTCCCTGAGACACTCATCGCATATCGCTATATCTGGAGGAACAATCGCACCCTTCTCTTTTCTCTCTCCGGTGCTTTTCTCTATGAAAAAATTTTCGTATCCTCTGTCTTTTTCTTCCCTGATATCCATTTTCTCTATCTGGGAAAGCGGAGCATTCTTCAATTCCTTCAGGAAACCTTCTATATTTCCTCCTTCAACAAAAATCTCCACGGTTCCGTCTCCAACATTCCTTACATAGCCCTTCAAACCATGCTTAACAGCAATTCTGTAAACAAAGGGTCTGAAACCTATGCCCTGAACCAGCCCCTTTGTCCTTATCAACACACCCATCAGATATCCTCCCTGAGATAGTGGAACCATGCAGAACATGCCCCTTCTGAGGAGACCATACACGGTCCTTTTGGTCATCGGGTGTGCACGCTTTTCCGAACAGAGGACAATCCTTTGGCAATTTCTTACCCAGAACAACATCTCTGCAGGAACAACCGGGCAACATATCGTTTTCTTCGTTTTTCACCTCCAGACCATAAAAATGTACAGCATCAATATCTCTGGACTTAAGATAAAATCCTGATTTCTCTATTTCACCTATGCCTCTCCACCATGCTTTATCGATATATAGATGTTTTTCCATCAGCATCTTCGCTCTGGTATTGCCATGCTCTGTCACAATACCGCGGTATACATTTTCCAGCTTCGCTTCACCGTTTTTTATCTGCAGAACCAGCCTGTATATCGCTTCGAGAATCTGCCCGGGGGTAAATCCTGCTATCACAGTTGGAATTCCATATTCTTCTGCGAATCTCCTCCATTCCATAGATCCTGTTATGGTTGACACATGTCCCGGTGCCAAGATTCCATCTAACATTACATCCTCATCCTTTATCAGCAAATCGAGTGCCGGCGGAGTTAGCTTATGAGCGGTGAGAATCTTCAGATTATCCGGTACACCTCTCTCGAGGAGCCCGGCGAGCGGCGCCGTCGTTGTCTCAAATCCAACGGAAAAGAAAACAAAATCTTCATTGCTCTTCGTTGCAATAGAAAGCGCATCGAGAGGAGATGTTACAACTCTGACTTTTGCTCCTGTCGCTCTTGCTTTTTCCAGGGATGTTACATTTCCATTCATTCTTATTGGCACTCTCATCATATCTCCGTAGGTCAGAACGTTGATTCCTCTGCTGGCGAGTTCGATGGCAGCCCTTATCTCTCCCTCTCCACACACGCATACGGGACATCCGGGACCCGCTATCAGTTCTATCCACTCTGGAAGTACTGATCTTATACCATGCCTGCTTATCTCATGCTCGTGTGTACCGCAGAAATTCATTATCTTAATTTTTCTCCCAGGATTCATTTTCCTGATATTTTCCAGCACTTCCATAACTCCAGTCACCATAATGTTTCCTGTTAAGAAATTTTTCCAATTCAAGAACGGAAGCTCTCGCTCTCGATGAGTCATTACAGCATCTCCAGTTTATTCCAGACCTTTTGCCTCCATCTGCACAACTGAACAAGCGAGATTCCACTCCTTCCAACCAAAATTTTTTATCGATTTAAGTTATAATAATTCAGTGATGATGAGAAAGCTTATCACCATTTTATTGACCCTGCTGATTTTACTCCCTTCGATCACCATCATAACTTCTGGTGAAAAGAACCAAGATGATGAAAACAGCGGTTTAAGAGATTCTCCATGGCCAATACCTCAACATGATGTCAGGAGAACAGGAAAAAGTCCTTACGGGAAAGAAGGTTGCACTGGTATGCTTAAGTGGAAAACCCCTTTAACCAATTGGGCCACATCTGATCCTGTCATAGACAAAGATGGAACCATATATGTTGGAGCATGGGGAGGTCTTTATGCTATCTATCCAAACGGAACAGTAAAGTGGAAGATGGAAATTGGCTGTGATGGTACATCTATCGGTAGAGATGGGACTCTTTATGTGGTATGGAGCTGTTATCTCCGTGCAATATCTCCAGATGGAGAGATAAAATGGACAGTACGTATGGGATCTGATAAGATGTATGGCTCCCCGATTATCGATAAAGATGGTATTATTTATGTCGGAACAACATCCTGGAGAGTAGCAAAATTCGCTGCTGTTTATCCAAATGGGACAATCAAATGGATAATAAATGCAAGCTATACTAATGGGGATTTTTCACCTCCAGCCATATACGGTGATACTGTATATGTAAAAGAGGCATACCACGACTCCTGGAAATGCTACCTCTGTGCCATCTACAGAGATAACGGAACCGTGAAATGGAAGAAATATATAGGTTATGCGAGAACCGCGGTAGCTCCACCCAGTATAGCAGAGGATGGAACCATCTATGCAGTAGCCAGAGGTACACTTGCTGCCTTTTATCCAAATGGAACGCTGAAATGGAAGAGGGATCTTGATTACTCTTCATATTCAGCACCGGCTATTGATGATGATGGCAACATCTATGTTGCAACATACGGTAATGATGAATCATCATGGTCTGGTTCTTACATATATGCTTTTGATTCAAACGGAACATTACTATGGAAGCACCACTGTTATGGAACATACGGGAGTCCGGTTATAGACAAAAACGGTATAATCTACGGAGCTGGAACTCACGGACTGTATGCTTTCAATCCAGATGGAACATTGAGATGGGTTTATAAGTTGGGTGGCAAGCTATGGTTTACTCCAGCAATAGGAGAGGATGGAACGATTTATGCTACTGGAGGCTCTCTATATGCAATCGAGCCAAGAGATGCTGCGGATTTGAGGGTGAGTGGAGTATATTATGGACCAACGTTTGAATGTATAAAGATAAGGGTTAAGAACGTTGGATGTGAGCCAGCATATAATGTTACATGTGAAGCAAAGATACTTGTTTACCCGTGGAAAGGAAATGCTGAAACGAAGACGTATACAGCAGAAGTCCCCGTCATAGATGTTGGTCAGGAGGTTGAGGTAAGGATAGGAAAGATCTGCTTATCTCCGCTTAAATACATACCGTTTCATGTTATCTTGGGTCCAGAGATACATCTGCTGAAAGTAGAGGCTGAGAATGCTAACCATGATCTATTGTGGGAAGGAGGTCATTTCATGCAGATGAGCATACTGGGTCCATTGGTCTGTCTGGGTGGACTATATTATTGGTTCCTTGATGTGATGGGAAGTCCTCGTGTAGAAGGTTTTGCCGGATGGGCTACAATGGATCCATGAATCACTCTATTTGAGAAACTACGCAGCATCTTCCAGGAACTTAAAACCATTACTCCCGAGCCGATAAGATATCCGCTATCACAATTCCCTCAACAGAATCCGCTTTCCCGACATTCTGAATCGTAAAATCAAATCGGAAACTCGTGTCCGCATCTCGGGCATTTTGCAAATCCGCATGATTCTATTGCAGAGGAAGGGCATCCTCTGCATGCGAAAGCTCGCCCATAACTCAAACTGAACCTGAAACCGCATTTCGGGCAGGTCAGAAGTTTTGTCATCCATCGCCGTTAACATGCAGAGCGATTTAACCCTTTCTGCTACACCGATAGCATTACCCTGAGCAGGTCTCTCAATCCTGGAGAGAATCCGAGAATGAAAATCGCTATTTTCAGAAGATTGAGAACATCTCTGTATTTCCTCTCCTCCCTGTATATCTTCTCAAATATCAGTATAATAAGGACAATGAGAACAATCTTGATGACTGGATAAAGAATTCCACCCGATATGTCCATAAAAAGGAACGATACGGGATGTTTTTCCCCGTATGGAGGAATTCCCATACCGAAAGGGTCGTATATGGATATGTAACTGGTGAAACCATCCAGAGCATGTCCGAATAGCATGGAAAGGTTGAGAGGTTGTGAGAATATCCTCAGTTTCTCCACATAACATCCGAGCAAGAATGCAACTAGTGTTATCGCCACCGGAAAGATAAGACACACAGCAAATACATCCATTCTTACGAGACTCTCCTGTGCAACCAGATAGATGGCAATAAGGCCCGATACAACAGCCACAAGACCGGTGATAAACGGTAGAGAGAGCCTGTTGATATCACCTTTGGCCATAAATACAGAAAACACAATCGCAACAATCAGCGCAAAGAGCAGGGGATTGACAGGATGTGTCATCATACCCCTGTACAGCAACCAGAAAATTCCATAGAAAACAACGATGGCGCCGCCGCAGATTACAGCCATATATTTTTTCTTTCCTTCGAGGAGCCATCCGACCACAACAGAGATTATCGCGAGAACGGCTATCTGAACATAGATCGGTGGAGAGATGAAGAAGAAAGACAGAGGTATCCTGAAAAAACCCGCATCTTCAAGAACCCTGGAAACCGAGCCGTAAATGAAGAAGGGTAACAGAGATACACACAGTTTCCAGTCTATATTTATCTTCAATCTGCGAAAGAACCTGTAGATGTAGTAGATGGCTACTATGGCAATAATCCCATAGGTTATCTCTGAAATAAGGGTGTATCCTTCATGCGCAACGATACCGTGATACTCTGCCACTCCTCCCTTGGCATCTGCCACGACCGGTCCCCAGTAGTATTTCCATATCCACCTGTCATAAATGACCGAGGGAAAAAGGAGATATGATATGAAAATGCCAGCAATGATAAAAATCACTGCCAGAAATACCATCATATCTCTCTTCATTCCCCTCTGCGAAAGGTAAAATAAATATATTAATCTCTCGTTTATTGCTGACGAAACATGGAAAGATTTCTAAAACTCAAGGAAATGGTATTCCCTAGGGATATCATAGTCGGTCACAACGCCATAGAGAAAATACCCGATTTGTGTGAAAGACTGTTTGAGGGAAAGGCTCTCGTTGTGGAAGGTAAGAAGACTAGAAAAATCGCCGGAGAGAAGGTCAAAAACCTCCTCAAGGGAGCGAAGTTTGATGTATCGGAAATAACGGTAACATCATCATCGAATAGAGAGGTAAGAAAGGTTCAGAGAGCCATAGAGAAGGAAGGAATTAACTTCGTTGTCGGCGTCGGCGGCGGAAAAATCATAGATGTGTCCAAGCTTTCATCATCCAGATGCAGGGTTCCCTTTCTCAGTGTACCCACAGCAGGAAGCCACGACGGAATAGCCTCTCCAATGGCATCAATAAAAGATAAAAACTCCCCAACATCTAAAAAAGCAATTTCACCGATGGCAATAGTCGCTGATACCAATATAATAAAAAAAGCTCCATACAGAATGCTCGCCTCTGGATGTGCGGATGTCATCTCAAACCTCTCCGCTCTGAAGGACTGGGAACTTGCTCACAGATTAAAAAACGAGGAATTCAGCTCCTATGCGGCTTCTCTCTCAAGAACATCCGCAAAGCTCATAATGGAGAATGCAGACCTGATCAAAACGTACACCGAAGAGGGGGTCTGGCTGGCTGTCAAGGGAATGATTGTTTCTGGAGTAGCTATGAGCGTAGCAGGTAGCTCGAGACCTGCAAGTGGAGCGGAGCATATGTTCTCCCATGCTCTTGATATGCTCGCACCCGGAAAAGCCCTTCACGGAGAGCAGTGCGGTGTAGGGGCTATAATGATGCTCTATTTACATGGTGAAGACTGGAAGGAAGTGAGAGATATACTGAAAGAGATAGGTGCACCAACCAATCATAAGGAACTTGGTGTACCAAAAAAGAAGATAATCGATGCCCTTGTAAGGGCTCACTCCATAAGACCTGAGAGATATACCATACTTGGAGATGGTGGTCTCACCAAGGAGGCTGCCAAAAATATAGCCAAGAAAACAGGGGTGATTTGATGGCAATAGTGACCCTTATTGGAGAGAGAATGGCGAAAAAAGGAAACGAGTTCATCTATCTCGGACCCAGCACCGATTGTAAAAATTGTAAACTTAAAACGGTTTGTTTTAACCTCAAGAAATACAGGAGATACAGGATAGTTGGTATAAGAAACAAAAGACACAGTTGCAACCAGCACGACGGCGGCGTGAGGGTTGTTGAGGTAGAGGAACTACCCATAATAGCAGTGGTTGACAAAAAGGTCAGAGTCGGAGAAAAACTCAAGATATCTCCTATAGAATGCAGGAGACTGGACTGTGAAAATTTTGATATCTGCCTCAATTTTACGGTTGACCCGCAGAAGGAATACAAAGTATCAAAAATTCTCGGAAAATTAAACTGTAAGATAGGAAAGGAACCTGTAAAAGTCGAACTCGAGGAGATCTAATGACAAACCACGTTGTATATCAAACCATCCTCTCCTTTTAATCCCTCAATCGTCCCCTCCGGATCCTCGACCATCTCCTTCCATCCTCTGATACCATCTATTTCGCTCATATCTGCATATCCCATGCATATTACGGAGATTCCTGATTTGCTGCAACTCCACACTTCTCCTATAAATCTGTATTCATGCCCCTCCTTTTCTCCAGTATAAACTACAAAAACGGTTTCGTGTCCTTCACACGTTTCTCTCTTTCCACCAATTTTGCTGCTGTAATTTATGTTTATACCGTACTTGACTGCCTGATTCATGATATCTGTATCGACTTTTTTCAGGAGTTCTTCCTTATCATGCAGGATTATGAATCTCAACGAAGTTACGCTTAGATAGGCAACATCTCCTTTCCGGTAGACCTTTGTTGACCACTTCTCTATACCAAGAAGACTGGAACCTTTCTCCTCGTCTTTAGAGTCTTCATACCATCCATTTGTGAGAAGATCCTGAGGCACGTAAGCCTCTCTGAGGGAAAGACAACCGGACTGTACAATTGAAAGTAAAAAGAAAAGAGAAACCAGAAACGGGTAATATCTTTTCATTTCTTTATTGCCTTCTTGAGTATCTCCACCTTGTCTGTCTTTTCCCATGTGAAATCGGGGTCATCTCTTCCAAAGTGCCCGTATGCTGCAGTCTTCTTGTATATAGGTCTTCTCAGGTCAAGCGCCTTGATGATCTGAGCCGGCTTCAGCGGGAAGTAGTGTTTTATGAGTTCTTCTATCTTCTCAACAGGTATTTTATTCGTTCCAAAGCATTCAACATCTATGGATATCGGCTCGGGAACCCCTATCGCATAGGATAGACTGATTTCACATTTATCCGCTATACCAGAGGCAACTATGTTCTTTGCAATGTATCTCGCTGCATAGGCACCGCTTCTATCAACCTTTGTTGGGTCTTTCCCGGAAAATGCGCCGCCGCCGTGCCTTGCTATACCGCCATAGGTATCAACCATAATCTTCCTTCCGGTAAGACCTGCATCAGCATAGGGTCCTCCTCTCACAAAAGAGCCGGTTGGATTCACAAAAATCTTGGTATCATCATCCATCCATTCCTTGCACACGGGTTTGATAACCTCTTCTATAATATCCCTCTCGAGTTTTTCTCTGGATACACCAGGGTCATGCTGTGTCGAAACAACGATTGCATAGGCTCTTACTGGTTTTCCATCTTCATACTCTATAGATACCTGTGATTTTCCATCGGGTCTGAGATACGGTATCTTCCCTTCCTTCCTGACCATCGCCAGTCTTCTTGCCAGTTTATGTGCAAGTGTTATGGGGAGAGGCATGAGCTCTTTTGTCTCTCTGCATGCAAATCCATACATCATTCC
>JAGGWT010000114.1 GCA_021163455.1 Thermoplasmata archaeon
CAGATGAAGGATATAAAGATAGAAAAGATGGTCGAGTATGATTTACCTGAACTTTTCATAGACAAATACAGAATGGAGCAGGTTGTGACAAATCTACTCAGTAACGCAATAAAGTTCTCCAACAGAAATAGCAGAATCATAGTGAGAGCAAGCACGAAGGGAGATAAAGTTGTCCTCGAAATCCAGGACTTTGGTAGAGGAATCCCAAAGAACAAATTAAAAAAGATATTTGAACCATTCTATCAGGTTGATTCAGGCATGGATAGAAAATTCGGCGGCGCCGGACTCGGATTGACAATAGTAAAGGGTATAGTTGAAGCACACGGTGGGAATGTAGAGATTGAAAGTAAGGTTGGGGAAGGGACAACATTCAGAGTTATATTACCAACCAGATATATTGAGAAGGAAAGAAAAATTGAGATTTTCTCCAGGAAGTGATAGCCATGTCGAAGGTTATGGTTGTGGATGATGAGGAGGATTTGAGAAATCTTGTGAAACTTGTCATGGAGAGAGAGGGTTTTGAAGTTGAGACCGCAGAAGATGGAAAGGATTTTCTGGAGAAGGTTTCAAAATTCAAACCTGACTTTGTGATACTCGATGTTATGATGCCAGGGCTCACAACAAAAGAGATTCTGGAGAAGTTGAAGGAGAAGAACGTGGACCCAAAGATCATGCTTTTAACAGTGGTGAGGTTTTCCGATGATGAAATCAAGAAACTGGCAGAGAAGGGAAAGATAGTTGATTATCTGACCAAGCCATTTGATGTCCCAGAGTTGGTTTCTACGGTCAAGAAACACATGCAATGATTGAAATGGAGACGGAAGAGACTGTAGGTATAAACTACTGGAGAAACATAACCAACAAGGAACTTGATAAAATACTGGAGGAAGCGAGGGGTCTCATATTTCTCATATACAACACCGCAGAGATAAATGATATCATAGGTTTTCTGAAAAGATTCAGACCAAAAGAGGATATAGATATCCTATATATCTCATTGGTCAGAAGTTATTATCACATAAAGATGACACTTGAAGAGGAAAATCTGGAGAGAAAGAGATTGTTTATTCTGGATTGCGTAACATCAATGATAACGGATGTAGATGAAGAAAGCACATTCACCGGTGGAAAAAATATTGAAGGAATCTTCAGAAAACCTCCATCTGATTTCGATAAACTCAAGGGAACCATAGAGGAAGGATTGAGCCTTTTAAAGAGCGTAGGCATATCTGCTGATATGATAGTCGTGGATTCGATATCTCAGTTCATCAATCTATCCTTTCCAACAGAACACCAGATTAAAAATTTCTACAGGTTTTTGGATGAATCCAAAAAGGATATTCTTGGGATAATGCATGATACGATGGTGATTCTGTACAATGATAGAGTCGGTCGCCTGAGATATTTGCCGAAACTTCACGCCGATCATATTATCAGGATGGACGTGATAAAGGAAGAGCCGGAATGGAGAGGTTAGAATGAGAGTAGGATTCATAGTCAATCCCATAGCAGGAATGGGGGGAAGAGTTGGACTCAAGGGAACAGATGGGGTGGTAGATGAAGCTATAAAAAGAGGAGCAAAACCAGTGTCTCCAGAGAGAGCAAAGGAGATGCTGAGGCACTTCAGAGAGATATGTGACAAAAAGGTTAAATGGATCACCTGCTCGGGAGATATGGGCGAGAGCGAACTCAGAGAGGCTGGCTTTGATGATATAGAAGTAATCTACAGTTCAGGATACCCAACAACCGCCGATGATACAAGGAAAGCATGTGAGCTGATGATGGAGAGAGTTGATATTATCGTCTTCTGCGGCGGCGACGGCACCGCCAGAGATATAGCAGAGATAACAGATATGAAAAAGCCGATACTCGGTATACCTTCTGGGGTGAAGATGCACTCAGGGGTATTTGGAATAAATCCCAGAGCCACCGCAAAATCTCTGTGCGAGTATCTGGAAGGAAATCTGGATATTGGAGAGGTTGAGATTCTGGATCTGGATGAGGAGCTTTACAGGAAGGGTGAGTGGAAGGTGAAACTCTATGGTGTTACTCTTGGACTTATAGAGCCTACCTATATCCAATCAGGAAAGGCAACATTTGAATCAGTCAGCGATGAAGAGATGAAAGAAGAGATAGCAGAGCATATCGCTGAGGTGATGAAGGAAGAGGAAAATACACTTTTTATTCTTGGCTCCGGAAGCACGCTCTACAGAATAGGAAAGAAGATAGGCATAGATAAGACTCTTCTTGGTATAGATGCAGTTTACAGAATGAAACAGGTTGGAAAAGACCTTGATGAAAAAGGTTTGCTGGAACTGATAGAGAGATACAGAAAAGCCAAACTCATTGTCAGCCCAATAGGGGCGCAGGGTTTCATTCTGGGTAGAGGAAATCTCCAGATCAGCCCGGAGGTTGTAAGAAGGATAGGAATAGAAAACATAATCGTTGTGGCAACGCCATCGAAACTTTCATCCACACCTTTCCTGAGAGTGGATACGGGTGATGAGGAACTGGATAGAGAGTTTTATCAGAAAGGATATATGATTGTCGTTACAGGATACAGAATCATGAAGGCTGTAAAGATTCAATAATCGATACTGTACGGTCTCATTGCAGGGAACCAGTCAAAATTGACCCATGGGATAGGAATCGCTACACCTGATTCACTAGGGGTGGAGATAACCCAAAACAACCCAAAGATCGGTCGAGGTAAAATTATCTTCCAATTATCCCAATAATTACGTAGCCAGCGGTTTTGAGACGAGGCAAAAAAGAAGGCTTGCCATCCGTTATTAATGAAATTATTTTTCATAATAGAATTATGGAAAGAGAAAATCACAGAGACACCCTCCTCATTATTCGAGATGTCGTTAAAGGTGACTCTGTTGTTATTGGATAGTTCGATCCATATACTGCCACCGTTTTTGAGGATTTTATTATACGCGATATTATTGTTGTTTGATTCCTCGATCCAGATGGCGTACCCATTGTTCGAGATGTTGTTATACGCGATGTTGTTGTTGTCTGATGCCCAGAGCCATATACCATCGCCTCCATTATTTGAGATGTTGTTATACATGATGTTATTGGAATTTGAGAGCACTTCAATTCCTGTAAACGAATTTCTTATGGTAAACCCCTCAATCGTGGTCCCATTCGCCTTCAATACAATTACACTACCTCTGTTTCTGTCTCCACCATCGATGATACAGTTATCCGATCCATTCTCAGATTTAATTGTCAATCTTTCTTTGGTAACCTTTATGTTCTCATAGTAAATCCCATTCCTCACAATAATCGTATCTCCATCCGTTGCGTTATCTATCGCATCCTGTATTGATGTATATTCTTCTCCTGGACCAACATATATGGTTCTCGCATTTGCATTTCCAACAAACGATAAAACAGCGACAATTCCCATAATTCCAATTATCACCAATATCCATCTTTTTATCATCTTCCCCTTATTTCCAAAAATTTCTGACTATAAATATTTTTACATTGGAAGATTGGAAATTTTTCTCTCTAACTTAGACCAACAATATTTAATATCAATAGCCAATTCGGAATTGGGGAGTGAAAATGAGAGAAATGACGGAGTTTCTAAGGAGAGAGTATGAAGAAATGGAGAAGCAAGGACTAACGTGGGTCATAAAAGCTCTGAATGGACCTTCTGAACCCCATGTTACCGTTGATGGAAAACCCTGCCTCATGCTCGCATCAAACAACTATCTCAATCTTGCCAATGACCCAAGGTTGAAAGAAGCAGCAATAAAGGCAATTGAGAAATATGGCGCCGGCGCTGGCTCAGACTGGTCAATAGCAGGAACAATGGATATACATATCGAGCTTTACAAGAAGATAGCAGAGTTCAAGGGTACAGAAGATGCCATAACATTCCAGACCGGTTTCGCTGCGAATGCTGGTCTTATTCCGCAGTTAGCGGGCAAAGGAGATTTGCTCGTATCAGATGAATTGAATCATGGTTCAATAATAGATGGAGTGAGATTGTCTAAGGCAGAGAGGGCGATATATCCTCATTCTGATATGGCAGCACTTGAAAAGATACTGAAGGAAGCGGATAAGAAGGATTACAGGAGGATAATCATACTGACAGATGGAGTTTTCAGCATGGATGGGGACATTGCAAAGATGAAAGAGATATGCAAACTTGCTGAGGAATACAGAGCTATGGTCTATGTGGATGATGCTCATGGAGAGGGTGTGCTTGGGGATGGTCATGGAATAGGCAGACACTTCGGTCTGGAGAAGGAGATACACTTCCAGATAGGAACGTTCTCAAAGGCATTTGGTAGTTTTGGTGGAATGCTAGCTGGATCAAGTGATCTGATAAAATTCGCTTACAACAAAGCAAGGACATGGCTTCTCAG
>JAGGWT010000010.1 GCA_021163455.1 Thermoplasmata archaeon
ATATGATACTCCAGAAAAACTCGCCGGCGCCGACATAAAAGAGATAGAGAAACTGATTTATCCTGTCGGTTTTTATAAAACTAAGGCGAGGAGAATAAAGGAGATATCGAAACTTCTTCTTGAGAAATACAATGGCAAAGTCCCCGATGATTTCAATGAGCTGATAAAGATAAAAGGTGTTGGCAGAAAAACCGCAAACATAGTTATGGTGTATGGTCATGATAAGGATGACTACCTTGCGATAGATACACACTGCCACAGGATACCGAATCGAATAGGTTGGGTATCAACCAGAACCCCAGAAGAGACAGAAAAAGAACTGAAAAAGAAACTCCCAAAGAAATACTGGAGAGATTTCAATCATCTATTTGTGAGATTTGGACAGAAGATTTGTTTGCCTGTTTCCCCAAAGTGCAGCGAGTGTCCCATAGAGAAATACTGCAAGAAGGTTGGCGTAACCAGGCACAGATAATTACTCACTTAATTCTCGAGTAGAAAATGTATTTGGTCGGTATCCTCTTTCTGATTCCGCTTCTGTAACCGCATTTTCTACAGATATATTCAATCTTTGTATTCTCTCCCCATATATCTCTGCTTTTCACAACAGATATTTTTGAGTTGCATACGGGACATCTGTCAGAAGAAAAGATCTTCTTGCTCTCTCTGGTGAAAATCTTCAATCTTGCGATTCTGTTGTTTATGGCGATGATTCTCAGTCTCCTCTCGCCAACTTTCTCATCTTCCAGAATTCTGGATACTATCTCTTTCAGCCTCTTCTGGGAAACTATTACTTTATGTTCTCTGAAAATCTTTTTCAATGCTTCAACCACATCATATTCTCCAGCAAATCTCCTCATCCTATCGTTTTTATAACATCTGTCCTCGTTACTATGCCTTCTATCCTATCGTCCTTAACTATGGGCAGGCAACCAACATTTTCATCGGCCATCTTCTTTGCAGCATCCTTTATGCTCATCTCAGGGTCTCCGACAATGGCTGGGGTTTTCATGGAATCTCTAACCAGCATTTCCTCAAGATGATGTTTCTGGTGTCTGTATGGTATGGATCTCTTCAGGTTCGCAAGTGCCCTCGCTATGTCCATCTCAGCTATTATTCCCAGGACTTCGCCCTCCTCCACAACAGGAAGTCTGGCAATATTGTTTTCTATGATTAATCTTCTCGCATGTATTACTCTATCATCTGGAGCAACTGAGAGCACATTCTTTGTCATTATCTCCTTAACCGGTCTCTCATCCTTGACCAGAGGTAACAAGTCTGCCTTGGTTACAACACCAACGAGTTTTCCTTGATCAACTACCGGTAGCATTGTCAAGCCAGGGAGTCCAACCGTTTTGAGTATTTCCTTTACAGGAGTGTCTGGGGTCACCGTATCAAACTCTCTAACCATAACAGATGTTGCATGCAGATGAGCGGGATTTACGTCTCTTTTTCTTATAGAGCCGAGTTTCTCCACGATCTCCCCATCTGTTACCACGCCAATGAGTTTTTCATCATCGAGTACCGGTATCTTCGTTATGTCGTTTTTCTCCATGAGATACAGTATATGTTCAAGAGATGCGCTTTTATCCACCCATATAACATCCTCTGTCATCACATCTCTAACCTTCATCTTCTCCATTAAAAAATTCACCCCTCTCTACAGTCTTCACACAAATATTTCCCATCAACCTCCATCAAATCTGTCGAAAGTTTTCCACAACCCTCACACTTTCCAGCCAGAGATGATGGAGATGGTTCCTGAACAGCCCCTCCTTCTATGGCGCTCCATTCCCTGCTCAGCTCAATGAGTGCTGGAGATATCCTGAAAATGTCCTTCTCTGTTATTATTCCGACAAGTTCTCCATTTTCAACCACGGGTAATCTCCTTATGTTGTGGCGGTTCATCACCCTCATCGCATCCTCTATCGTTATGTACGGGTCTATAGTTATCAGAGGAGTGCTCATAACACCCCCCACCTTCACCTTGCCTGCATCCTTTCCCTCTGCGACTATCTTCTCGAGAATGTCACTCTCTGTTATTATGCCAACCGGTTTGTTTTTATCTATAACAATGCTACTACCAACTTTGTTTCTTCTCATCATCCTTGCCACACTCTTTACACTGTCAGAAGGCGAACATGTGAGTATTCTGACCCTCATTGCCTCCTTTACCAGTATGTCTCTTTTCATCTATTTACTATATCTGAAAAAGCATTAAAATACTTTCTTTATTAGATTTTGATTGGATGGCTGCAAGTAACTATGAAAGAGAGTTAAAATCCATACTGATGGGTGATAAGAATACGATTGATATGGTAACAAAAACGTGTTCAGAAGAAGAGAAAGAGAAATACTACAAAATCCTGAAAAAACCTTTTATCGTGGTTCGCGCTGCAGGTTCGTATGGAGTAGACCTTGTTGGAGTTAGAAGTGATATTTCGTTATTGATAGAAATTAAGTCAAGCAAATCAAGAAAGATACATTTCAGCAGCACGGGAGGAAAATTACAGAAACAGGCAGAGAGAATGAAAAAAGATTGCGAGCGCGCCGGCGTCCTGCCAATTTATGCATTCAGATTGAAGAATACGAGGGGGGATGCCTGGAGAGTGTTTACATTTTCAATGGAAACCAACGGTCTCAATGGGCTGGCAAAACGGTTCTACTCAAAATTGCCGAGATTGAGATTGACCAAGGACAGGAATCTTATTATGGACTGGGATGAGGGTATGCCTCTGTCTGATTTTATTGATATGGTCGTCCCGCTGTAAATGATAAAGTATATAGATTGATAGTCCATTCTTGTGAAGCATGAAGATACTAGTAGCGTATGATGGTTCGGAATCTTCCAAGAAGGCTGTGGATTTCGTCAGAGAGATAGCAAAGAGTGAGGATGAGGTTATAATTCTCACTGTAATTCCTGCAGAGCTGTTATCATCGACTTTCACCAAGATGCTTCTCCCTACTATAGACCTTGCAACCGTTGCAAAGGACAGTTCGTTTAAGGAGAGAGCAGAAGAAACTTTGAGGGAGGTTGCCGAAAAACTGAGAGGAGTTGTTGCAAATGTGGAAACCTTAGTGGAAAGTGGGGACCCCGCAGATGAGATACTGGTAACCGCAAAAAGCAAGGGATGTAACCTCATAGTTGTTGGATACAAGGGTTACGGTAAAGAGGGTAGATTCCTGATAGGAAGTGTAACAGACAAAATAGTGAGGCACGCATACTGCTCGGTTGTTGTTGTGAGATAGAGATATGCACCCATCAGAAGAGATAAAGTTTGAGAAAAGCAGAAAGCTCGAAGGCAAAAGAATATGCCTGTGTATAACGAGTAGCGCAGCGTGCATTGAAGCTTTCTATCTGTGCAGGGAACTGATAAGACATGGCGCGGATGTTAACGTTTTCATGAGTGAAAAGGCGACAAAGCTTATTCATCCCAATCTGATGGAGTTTGCTTCTGGAAAAAAACCCGTGGTTGAGCTTTCTGGATATACAGAGCATGTGAGTTTATGCAGAAAGGGATGCTGTGATGCTGTTGTTGTTTGTCCATGCACGGCAAATACCATTTCCAAGATAGCCCTTGGTATAGCAGATAATGCTGTAACCTCGTGCGTTCTAACTGCAATAGGTTCGAAAGTTCCCGTCATAGTAGTACCAGCCATGCATCTATCGCTAATGAAAAACGACTCCGTGGAGAAAAATATTGAAAGATTGAAAGAGATGGGATGCATAATAGTGGAACCAAGGATAGAAGGAGAGAGGGCAAAGATAGCGGATAGAGAGACTATTATTGAGAATGTTATAAGATGTGTGAGAGAAAGGGACCTAGAAGGAAAGAATATTCTGATAATAGGCGGCGCCAGCGCCGAAAAAATAGATGATATCAGGGTTCTAACCAACAGGAGTTCCGGAAAGTTTGCCATTGAGCTTGTCAGAGAGTGTTTCGAGAGAGGAGCATATGTTGAATTCTGGCATGGATGGATGAGAGAAAAAGTTCCGGATTATGTTAAATCGAGGGAGTTTGAAAGTGTTGAAGATTTACTCAAGATGATAGATGACTGTAAAAATTTTGATTTTATCTTTGTATGTGCGGCTCTCTCAAATTACATTCCAGAACCCATGGATGGAAAGATACCCTCCAACATCAGAGGACTGACTCTGGATCTTAGAGTAGCACCAAGGTTGATAGACAAATTGAGAGAGATAGTGGGTGAAGAAAGAATCATAGCCTTCAAAGCAGAGGAAAAAGAGGAAGATTTAATAAAGAAAGCGAAAGAGATGTCCAGAGTTTTTCACATGGTCGTTGGAAACCTCACATCATCATTCGGTAGTGATAGGACAAAAATATGGATTTTCAAGGATGGGGATGTTCTGGAGAAAGAGGATAAAAAAGATAAACTCGCTGAACTAATCATAGATAAACTGGGTGGTTAATATGGAAGAAAGCCCAACCATTTTTGTTCCGGCTCACATAACATGCTTCTTCGACCCGCACTACGACAAAAACATCTTCAGGTCAGGGTCAAGAGGAGCAGGATTCTCAATAAACATGGGAGCCAAAGTAAAAGTCAGCATAGCAAGAGCAAAGTCATTCAATGTGGAGGTTTTCATCAACGGAAAGAGGGAGGAAGCGCTCACAACCGAGACCGCTGTCCGGAATTTGATAGGAAGAGAACCTCTCAATGTCAGGGTTGATATCGAACAGAATCTGCCAACATCACAGGGCTTCGGCATGAGTGGCGCCGGCGCCCTGGGAGCGAGTCTTGCCATATCAAAATTATTTGGCATAGATGAAATAACTGCCATAAAGAATGCTCATGCTGCAGAGGTTGTATGTAAAACAGGTCTGGGAGATGTCATAGCCCAGCTGTTCGGTGGTATAGAAATCAGAAAAAGTCCAGGACTCCCGCCTTTTGGTATGATCGAACACATACCCGGAAGTTTTGAGGTCGTAATCTGTGTGGTTGGGGAAAAACTGAAAACAAAAAAGATTCTCGAGAATGAAAGCATCATGAAAAAGATAAGCATGAGGGGGAAGTACTGCCTTGATGCTCTGCTCACAAATCCATCTGTTGAAAATCTATTCTCGCTCTCCTACGATTTCATGAAGTATACCGGGCTAGCGGATGAGAAAATAAGAAAGATTGTCGATATAGCCAACAATTTTGGCAGAGCGTCCATGTGTATGATAGGTAACTCAATCTTTGCAGTCGGAGATAGTGAGAGCCTCACACAGGTTCTCTCCAACTTTGGCAGGGTTTACAGGGCAAAAGTGGATACTCAGGGGGCAAGGGCTATAGATTAGATTCTTTCTGCTCACCTGATGCTAAGTCTATGAGTTCTTTTTCTCCATCAGCAGGACCCTTTGCAAAAAGTACATCGCCTGGAAGTATTTTGGTATCCTCATCTGGACCGTAAATCCACTTGTTACCCCGCCTTATGGCTATCACGAACATACCTGTCTCACTTGCAAGTTTCAACTCACCGAGTGTTTTGTTGCAGAGTGAGGAATCTGATGAAACTTCTACTCTGGTGAAGACCGTATCAGATTCTCTCACGCTCTTTTTTATTATGGGATGGAGTTCGATGTCTCTCAGCTCAACATCCGCTATCTCCTGTGCAGCATCCGCTATCTGCTCCCCAGAATCTACGAGTCTCAGGAGAACCAGAGCTTCATCAACATCTATCTCATTTTGCTTGAGTTTGTTCAGTATCAGCCTGTAAGTGGTTTGATGAAGTGAATCTATATATTCTTCCAGGTCATAGACCTCCTCCGCTATTCTTCTGTTGTCGTAGAGGAGAGAAGAATAGGCAAGGTCTATCATCAACTCCGATTTATCTTTAACCTCCAGTATCAGGTCCTCAAGATCTATATCAAATTCTTCGCTCAATCCAGTTCCCTCCTTTTACCCTTTATAAAGTCCTTGAGTTCTTTATATCCGCTCTCATTTCCGCGCATGATGAGGGTGTCTCCCTCCTTAAGCGTGGTATCTGCTCCGGGATTGTATATCCAGTAATCCTTCCTTCTTATAGCGATTATCTTAACCCCTGTCTCACTCTCTATCCTTAGTTCACCTATTGTCTTATTTTTTGCAGGTGAATTTTTAGGTATCTTTGTCTTGAAAATCTTTTCTTCTGCCTCCTTCAGTATTTTTGTCAGAAATTTTATCTTACTCTTTCCAAGTTGCAGGATTTTAACAATATCACCTGCTGCATTTGATAGAGATTCAGCAGCCTCTGCTATCTGAAGGATGCCAGATAACTTTTCAGCATCCTCTTTCGTTCTCGCAGCCATCATAGCAATCATTCTTATCTCGTAATTCAGATAGTCCATTCTCGCTTCCAGATACTTTACTTCCTCCGCTATGTCTTCATCCTGGAAAATCAGCGCAGAGTATGCGAGGTCTATGATTAGTTCAGATATGTTCTTCATTTCGGTGAGTATATCTTTTATGGATAAAGCCTTGTACTCAACCTCCTCAAACTCAACCTGTCTCCATTTAGGGGTTTTCTGCAATTTTCCCAGTATATCAAGTTTTTTCATCTTCCATCCTCAATAACCATGTATCTTTATTTAATTTTTTATCGTATGAAAAGCCCAAAAATGCCAAACCTGCAGTAGTATGGAATCTGGTACTGCGAAGTTAATTGTGAATTTAATCGTGATGTTCCTTTACAGTCGTCATATATTGAGATATAAACTTCACCCATCCACAAATAATCTCGATGTACAGAATGCATAGGAAATTATTAGGGTGCATCTTTATTTTCAAGAAGAGTTAACCTGTTTTTGGGAGTTCTCATAGAATTTTCCATAGAACAACGTTATCTCTTCCTGCAAACTCTCCTTTCTCATCGTATGCCCTCACATACAGCAGATATTTTCCAAATCCGGGTTTGTTCCATTTCCATGTGAATGGTGGCTGTGTATCAGCATAAACAAGTTTGTCATTCACATAGAACTCTACTTTGCTCAGGTTGCATAGCGGTTTTGCCACCACATCTATTGGGCCAATAACCAGTTTATCACCGGGTCCTCTGACGAGTAGATTGAGGATTCCTTCTGCTTCCTTTCCAAAGATGTAAGCCGTCCAGTCTGCTGGTTTTGTCACACGTATAAATGTCCTGTTGTTGATGAATAACCTCACCATTCCTCTTGATCCACCCTGTACG
>JAGGWT010000090.1 GCA_021163455.1 Thermoplasmata archaeon
ACCAGTTTTTCTGGAGATGAAACGTCGAGCATATCTCTTAGATAAACTCTATTGCAGTGCTTGCAATGAAGAGAGCATGCTGTACCCGATAATGAGAGGGATGGAAATCTCGGCCAGACGTAGTATGCTTTGAAGGTTTTATTCATATACTTTTTTCACCTCCATAGCCATTCTTATGAGATCATCATCGGAGAGTCTTCCTTTCTTCTCGCCCTCGAGTTTAACCCTATCAATAAGCATGTTGATCTCGTCTTCATCCATCTCTATTCCCAGTTCCCTGAGTTTTGCCTCTATAACATGTCTCCCGCTGTGTTTCCCTATGATGATTCTCCTCCTGTTCCCAACGATTCTTGGATCTATGGGCTCATAGGTCCTCGGATTTCTCATGACCGCGGCGACATGGATTCCTGATTCGTGGGAGAATACATTCTCTCCGACAAATGGATGGGTGAGGGGAACATCCACGCCAGCGTATTTTGATACCATTTCTGAAAGTTCTTTCAGTCGAGTTGTGTCTATCCCTAAATCTATGCCATAAAGGTACTGGAGGGCCATGACTATCTGCTCGAGAGGAACGTTACCCGCTCTCTCCCCCCATCCATGAACCGTAGCGCAGACATACCTCGCTCCACATTTCAAGGCGGTTAATGCGTTGGCTAAGGAGAGACCAAAATCATTATGCAGATGTGCAGAAACGGGTAGAGAGGTAAACCTGCACATCTCGGAGAAAAGATATTCTATGCCCTCAGGTGTTGTACATCCGAGAGTATCTGTAAACCCAACGCGCCTGGCGCCGGCGTTTTCTGCGGTTCTTACGAGTAGTTTGAGAGTATCCATGGGTGTTCTCGTGCTATCCTCGGTGCTGAAACTTGGTATTACGCCATGCGCCTTCACGTAATCTATGGATTCCTCGATCTTTCTCACGATCTCATCGATGGTCATGTTGAGTTTGTATTTTAGGTGAATGGGAGATGAGGCGATGAAGAGGAGGATTACATCAACATCCGCCCTTATCGCAGCGTCGATGTCTTCTTTTTTTAATCTTGAAAGAGCAAGAATTCTTGCATTCAAACCTTGCTGTGCTATGGTCTTGACGGTTTTGAGTTCTCTTTCAGATATCGCTGGAAATCCTGCCTCTATCTCTTTTATCCCGATCTCGTCGAGAAGTATCGCTATGTCCAGTTTCTGCTCCGGAGTGAAAGCTATTCCGGGCATCTGCTCTCCATCTCTCAGCGTGGAGTCATAGATTATGATATCCTTTCCCCACGGAAAATGAACCTTCTGGTTGTATGAGCTTAAGGCAACATCATCGCATGAAATTCCACTCATCCCTGCCATACCTCTCCTCTATCAATCTCTCTACAAGTTCCTTCTCATACTCGCCCAACTCACCTCTCACGAACTCTGCATCCATACTTTCTCCAAACTTCTTGATCAGCATCTCTTTCAACTCTTTGAAATCAACTTTCTTTCCCTCTCTTTCCAAACTCGTCACCTCAATCTCTTTCCTCTTTATAAGAACCTTCCTCATAACATCAAGATCACTGCTCACTATAACGGTTCCATGGATCAGAACAACATTCCCTCTCACAAGCAGAGCTGAACCAGAGACCTTTCTACCATTCACCAGTATATCGTTCGGCTTCTTGTATTCGGCATTGAAACCAAATTCTTCAAGAGCGGTTCTTATAGAGTTGCAAACCATTCCGAATATCTTCTCTGGATTCATGGTATCTGATCTGAAAATCAGGGCATAAATCAGGCAACCCTCATCGGTATATATGGTTCCTCCACCGCTCCTCCTCCTAACAATCACTATACCTCTCTTCCTGCATTCCTCCAGATCGATATCCTTCACGCTCTGCATCCTTCCAACCGATGCGCCTGGCGGATGCCTGCGATAAAAATGCAAGGTGTTTGGAACTTTACCCTCAGATACTGCCCGAGAGATGGCATCATCTGCAGCTGTAACATAGTAAGGATGAGCAAGGTCAGTATCTATCAATCTCCAAGTTTGCACAGTTAGAGCATGCACAATTTTGATAAAAAGGATACGCAAAAGATATATAGACATCAAAACTCTCCACCGGACAGTGAGGAGGAAAGCCCTGACAGCAGTAATCCTTTCGCTTCTTGTTCTTACCTGTGTCCAGGTAGCCAAATCCCAGGTTTTGGAATTTGGGCAGGAATTGAAAACAGAGCCGTTTGTTGTCGAAGGTGAAAAGCTCAGTGTATTTGTGGGTTGTTCTGGAGAAGGAATAAGTAATGTGGATGTTTATATTGAAGGTGGAGGTATAATTTCTCTGCATGCGATAACGAATGAATCGGGTTATGCGAATTTCGATATTCCCGAGGTTAATATATCGGTACCATGCAGACTGAGGGCTGAAAAGGAAGGATATACAGGTGCGGAGATGAACATAACCATAGTGAACCTCCCAAAACTGTACGTGGTGTGTCCTGAAGTCGTGGAGGAAGGTGAGACAATAGAACTCAGGGTTGTTGATGAGGGTATGAATGGAGTTCCGAATGCGATTCTTTCCATCAACAATGAGGATGTTTTTACAGATGAAAATGGCACCTACACGTTCAATGCGCCCCAGGTTGGTTTCCCCACACCGGTTATACTCTCTGCAAGAAAGGAAGGATACGAAGATTCTGATGAGATAAAGATCTGGATTGCAGATAATAGAAGTTCCTCTCTGGAAGCTCCGGTATATGTGCATGAAGGAGAGTATTTTGATATCACGTACAGTGGCAAGGAAAAGACAAAGATATGCTTCAATGGAAGTTTCTTTGATGGTAACAGCATTACCGTGAAAGCGCCCTACGTTGAGGAAACAAAAAGTATTCAAATAAATGTATACGATGAAAATTTGTCCCTGATAGATTACAGGTTTGTTATCGTGGTTGATAACAAAACGCGGGGTTTGATTGTTTCACCTTCCACTGTTTCTGAGAATTCGTACTTCAATGTCTCTCTGTTTTCACTGTATGATGGAAAACCTTTATCTGGTGTGGAAATCCTTTTCAACGGAAACGTAAAGCTGACCGATTCTTCAGGCAACGTCTCTTTCATGGCTCCATACGCACAGGATGATTACGAGTTATACAAGATAAGGTGCTATGATGATAATATTTCATGCGCGGAGAAATATATATGGATAAAGAAAACTGATAAATACAGTTTGATCATCCATGGTCCTTCAACCGTCAGGTCCGGAGAAAATGTCTCTTTTTCTGTAACAGATGCGGATGGGAGAGGATTGTTCTCGGTCGTGATGTTCAACAATCAGAGTTATCTTGCATGGAATGGGAGTGTCAGGATCCAGATGCCCTCTCTAAACGAGTCTAAATACATGTGCATAAAGGCAAAGAGTCCGGGATATTCTGAAGGTGAAAAGATCATTTATGTGATTGGTAGAGAGAATAAACTCCGGCTGGACTGTCCCGATTCTGTGGAAGAAGGGGAGGATTTTCTTGTAAAGGTAGAAGATGAGGAAGGCAACCCTGTAAAGGGTGCCCGTGTATGGTTCAATTTTAGAGAATACGTATGTGATGAGTATGGAGAAGTAACATTGACCGCTCCGGATGTTCTTATCAGCAAGAAATTCCTGGTGTACGCAGAAAAAGGGAACAATCTACCGGCATCAAAGTGGTTAACTGTTGTGAGTACTGGAATTGGCAAAAAATTTCTGAAAATCATCTCCCCTCTTGCTCTTTCTCCAATGGAAAAATTTCAGGTTAAGGTTGTAGATGAAAAGGGCAACGGTATAGGTGGTGTAGATATAAAGATGCAGTATGAAAATCTGGTCAAATATTTCAACACATGCGAGAATGGTTCAGCGTTCCTTACTTCTCCACCAATGATGAGCGATGATACATTTACAATAACCGCAACAAAGGATGGTTATGTTACAGACAGTGTGGTCATCCATCTGTACGAGACCAGTCCAACCCTTTCAGATTTAAAGATATCTGTTTCTCAGACGACAGTTGAGGAAGGGAGAGATTTTATTGTCAAGATAGAGGATGAAAGTGGAGAGCCGGTAGAAGGTGCTTTACTTTACATTGATGGAAGGATGTACCATGATACGAGCGATGAGAATGGTATAATAGCTTGCAGGGCACCATACGTGGAGATAGATAGAAGTTGTTTCATCTATGCGTTGAAGGAAGGGTACAATTTTGGTTGTACGTGGATGGAGGTAACGAATCGCGCAGAGATTGAAGAGCCTCTGAATATCGAAGCAAATGATACCGTTTACGAAGGTAAGAGATTCACCGTCAAGGTAGAAGACCTGTCAGGAAATCCTGTAAAGGGTGTGGTTGTCTGGTTTGGCTCTCTAAAAGAGAAAACAGATAATGATGGTACAGTAAGTTTCACGGCGCCCTCCGTCAAAGAGGATACATACATGCTGCTCGGTGTCAGTTCAAACAGATACTCTCCATGTTACAAACTCATTAAAGTCATTGATAGATACAAGGAAGTTGCTCTGGAGATATGTGTGCCTCCAAAGCTTATGGAGAAAGAGGATATTGATATTGTCGTCAGGGATGTATATGGATATCTGATAGACAATGCTACCATCATAATCAACGGAGAAATAGCAGGTCACACCGATGAGAATGGTAAACTGAGGATCAAACTGCCGGAGGTAGACCATGACACAACAATTGATATACTGGCGGTCAAACCAGGTTATGTATCTGCCCATGAAGAGTTGCTGATAAAAAACAGAGGAAAAGGTTTCTTTGAAGAGAACTGGTTTCTGATACCAGCGATTATACTGATTTTTCTGGTTGCAGTTTTTGCTTACTTCTATTACCGGCAGTATATCATCTAATAGATAAAATTCAGACCGAGTTCTTTTGCTATTTCCAGGGCATCTCCATGTTCACTCATTTTTAAAGGTCTGGAGATATCATCATACTTATATGCCTTGTACTCGGGTCTGTACTGAGCCATTATATTAACGAGAGCTTGAGGAGTGTTTTTGGAAATCCATTTCAATATTGGCTCCGTGCAGCATCTTATATGGTTGGGCATAACGAGGTGTCTTATCAGCATATCAGTTTGGCTGTATGCTATGCGATGATTTCTCTCAACAATCTCCATGTACTTCTTCACCAGAGATAATCTCTCTGCACATCGATCATTTCCGTACTTAAAATCGGTGAGATACAGATCAATAATCCCATCCAGTAACTTCATGGTTTCCAGAGAGCAGTACATGTTGGAATTCCATATCTGAGGTATGTTTTCATCACAGAATTTGAGAACTTTCAGTATATAGGGAAGATTTGGTGTTGGATCACCTCCGACCCAGTTCACATTGAGGGCGCCCTGCGCTCGCCTTGCTTTTATCATTTCAGCCAACCTCTGTGGCTCTATGTATATTCCACAAATGTTCTGACTGATGTCCCAGTTCTGGCAAAATACACAATGAAAAGTACAGCCAGAGAAAAAGATGGTGTATGATGGTATCAGCATGTATTCCTCGCCGATATGGAGAAATTCGCTGGCTATACTCGCTTCCTTTACGCCGCATGCGCCTCTCTGCTCTGTTCTATCAACCCTGCATCTCCTTTCACAGAATTCACATTTCCTGAATATTCTGTCTGCAATTTCTATCTTCAAATCCAGTAGGCTTTTTTCCGGGGAATCGACTATTCTGGGCTCTTTCAAAGATTTGTCATGAATTTTCCATAGAGTCTGGATATCGTCACTTTTTGAAAACTCGACCTCTATGGATTTAGCTGTAAGATATCTCGCCTCTTCTTCCCCGTCCAGGATTCGTGCATACCTAGATAGTATGTTTCTCCAGTTCACAGATAAAATTAAAATGAAATTAAATTAAAAAGTTTTTAATGACAGAAGATTGCTTCATATCAAAAGATGAGGAAAACACCATACGAGATTATAAGAGAAAAATTGTCCGGCCTGATACCTGCAAATTTACTGGATTTTCTACCCAGAAAATGGGAGAAACTTGGAGATGTTCTTATTGTGAAATTCCCGGAATGTTTGAAGGAATATAAAGTGGAGATAGCCAGGGTATATGCAGATGTTCTGAAGTGCAAATCCGTTCTTGAGGATGTAGGAGGTATACAGGGAGAATTGAGGGTGCCAGAGTTCAGATTAATTTATGGAGACAAGAATACAGAAACCATACATGTCGAGAATGGGATCAGATTCAAACTTGATCCACAGAAGATAATGTTTTCCTCGGGAAATAAGGGCGAGAGAATAAGGATGGCAACGATATCCAATGAGAGGGAAGTTGTAGTAGACATGTTCGCTGGAATCGGGTATTTTTCCATACCCATGGCTGTATACAGCAGACCAGAAAGGATATATGCAATAGAGAAGAATCCTGTTGCATACAGGTATCTGGAGGAAAACGTCGTACTGAACCATGTCAGCGATATCGTAAAACCTGTTTTTGGGGATAATAGAAAAGTTACACCGAAAGGTGTTGCTGATAGAGTAATAATGGGGTATCTCAAGAACACCCATCTCTATCTGCCGTATGCCATAGAAGCATTGAAAGGATCTGGGATCATTCACTACCATGAGATTTGTCCAAATGAGCTTATCCCGAACAGACCGGTCAGAAGATTGAAAGAAAACGCAGAAAGATACGGGATGGAGGTTGAGGTAATAAATATAAAAAGGGTGAAATCCTTTGCACCAGGAGTGAGCCATATCGTCGTGGATGCAAGGTTGATTAGATGAAGCTATTGGTGTACCATCTCAGCCAGGATGACCCAAAAAAATGTACAGCAAAAAAGATGGAAAGATTTGGATTGGTTAGGATAGTCAAACGTGTAGAAAGGATACCGAGAGGATGCATTATACTAAATCCCGATGCTGACCGCATGTTTTCCATGGCAGATAAGGAGAATTCGCTGAAATATGGCATAGTGGCTGTGGATTGTTCCTGGCGAGATGTTGATACCGTGTTTTCCAGATTATCGAGATTTAAAAATCACAGGTATCTGCCTTTTCTCGTACCGGTAAACCCTGTGAATTTTGGTAAACCTGGAAAACTCTCCACCCTGGAGGCTTTCATAGCATCTCTTTATATAATAGGTGAGGAAGAGCTTGCGATAAAACTGTCGAATCTATACAAGTGGTCTCCGCATTTCCTGACAATGAACAGGGAACTTCTTGACATGTACAGAAATTCCAGAGACCCTGAGGATATCAAAAGGAGGTTAGAAGAATTTTTCTCTTAATCAATCCACTCGATATCGAGGATGTCTTTCAGGTTTTTCTTCTCTCCCTTCCACGTTTCTGCAACGCTCTTTGATACACAGTTCCGGCAAAGACCCAAGATGTTAAAATAGCATGAAGAGCACACCTTCTTTTTGCATCTCATACAAACAAACTTGGCATCATTTATCCTGCATATCTCGCATTTTTTCGGTATTATCCCTACGCGCAGTGACCTCCTTTCACCCATATCATACATGGAAACGGAAGGTTGCTTAAATTATTTCTCACGTTGTGTTTCGATTCAGTAAACTACATTTAGGGTATGCTTCCTGCGCCGTATGAATATCTATCTGCCACGGTACAACTTATTCGAAATTATGTGTAGGAGTGGAGTTATCACAAATATAACGAGAAGATGCAGTGGTGAAAAATTTTTCAGGAACCAGTTGTAATCTAAAATACCTGCAAATTGAAAGATTGCACTGACTATGTAACAGAGGATGAGTGCTCCTATAAGAAAATCAAGCTGGTCAAAAGGTATCCAGTCCTCCCCCCTTTCCTTACCCACTCTCCTTTTGAAAAAACTTTCCACTATATCTCCAAGCAGGGCGCCGAAGCATAGAGATAGAACCAAAGGAATCATAAGGGGAAAACCTTCAAAATAATCGAGATGCAGGATGTTTCTGCCGTGTAATTCCAGATATTTCCCGACCACTGCCTGCGAGAAGCCAACTATAGAGCCAATCAGCGAACCATAGAAAAGACCTTTCCACGTCTTTCCGTCTCCAAGTATTCTTCTGCCATCTCTCCATACCTTTCCGAAATCTATAGGTTTGCCTCCACCCACCAGAACCGCAGCACCGTTCGCCGCATACGCTGGAAGTATGAGCCATATTGCCTGAGCAATAATTTCGAGATTCACACCCATCAAAATCAAATCAGGTTTAAATCTTTTCTCCTGTTTTTTGGGACAGCGAACGGAAGAATCTTGCGGTACACCATGACGAATATCAGAATTATGTACACCATCTCCGCTATTCTGGCCGCAATCACCAAATAAATGTCTCTGAAGAGAATATCAAAAACCTCTACAACTGGAAGAGGAAAACCAAGAGCGGTGGAATAAATGAGGTATTTCCATCTTTCATCTCCTTTGTACACCCCATAGCCCAACAGACAACCTGTGCTTCCATGGAAAAGTATGTACCCTATGCCCAGTAGAAGTGAGCTTATGATAGATATATAACCTGATGTCAGCACCTTAGAGGCAACCACTATAAGTAATGGAGCAAAAATGGAGCCGAACCCCAGACCCATAACAAAACCATATATTATTGTATCTCTCTTTCCATGATAAGAAGGCAAATTTATACCCACAAATTTAACAGATTGCTCAACAAATGGAAACAGTATCAAGAAAAGGATTCCCACACCATAAGAGAAGGACTCCACAAGGAAAGCGATGAAACCGAGTATAAAACCGAGAATGAGTGACTTGAAAAGAGCTTTATCTGAATAAAAACCTGTGTACTTTCTCAGGGATATCCACATTATAACTAAGGCTGCAGTTATGCCGAAAATAGCTGCTCCTGTTGAGATTTCCATGGTTGTATCAATCTACAGGATGTTTAAATAAGTTTATAGATTAAATTGGTCAATTGGAATAAGAATGATTTCGCTGAATCACCGGTTTGCCTATTGAAAGTTTGTCGGATCAGGTATGTCGAAAGCCACCACCTTGTAGGCATAACCCATAAAGAATACATGGTCCTTGTCAAACATTGTACCTGTCAAGCGAATATAGACGCCAACGAATCTCCGCATCATGCCTATCTGCCATCCGTGGAGAACTCGTACACCCGGTGGAGATGGGTCGATTATTATGGTTTTGCTCTTTTTCATGTAATTGCCCAAGCCGTAGTAGTTCCAGAAGGTATAGGATTTGAATATCCTTATCTTTGGTAACAGTTTCAGGTCAAATCTCTTGCCATAGCCATTGCTTATGATGAACACCCTCTTATGGACAGGTCCTCCACTGGATGGTGGTTTCAGATTGCCTTCCAGCAGTTTACCCAGATCCGAGTCGCCGAGCTTCTCTTTTATTTCATCGATTATGGAATTTATATCTGTAGAGTCACTAAGAGAGTTAATGATATCCTCTATCAGTTTCTGAAGTTTTATCAAATCTTCCTTTGTCAGTTTGTATGAGAGGAATTTGAAGTTGCCATCGTTTCCGCAACTGAGTAACTCCAGTGTAGCCACCTGCTGATCTGTTTTACATGTAGTGTCTGCAGCCACTGCAATGTTTGTAATCACCGGTACCATCAGAACAACGGCTGCCATCAATCCGGCAATATACGCTCTTTTTCCTGCCATTTCTACCATCTCAATCTTAATTATGTTTATCACACATATATAGATTTTGGTAAATTTATTTCTCTTCCACTTTTATTAAATCCAGATATCCAAAAACCATAAATTCTGCTTTCAGATACTGATGGACAGGAGGGATATGATGAAAACACCTGTAATAGTGGTCAATGTAAAAACTTATGGAGAAGCAACTGGAGAAAAAGCGCTGGAGATAGCAAAAATAATGGATAAGGTTTCAGAGGAAACAGGAGTGAGCATGGCAATAGCGGTTCAATCCGCAGATA
>JAGGWT010000078.1 GCA_021163455.1 Thermoplasmata archaeon
GACTAAATATCATGACAGATGTTACCAAGGGTATTCAGCATCTCTTCGAGACGAGAGAACTGATAGCACAGGGATTTGAAGAGGTTATGAAAAAGGGACCCATCGCAAATGAGCCATGCCAGGGTGTACTCGTCAAACTGGTGGATGCAAAACTCCACGAAGATGCCATCCACAGGGGACCCGCCCAGGTCATACCTGCTGTTAAAAAGGCAATTAACGGAGCAATAATGTCATCAGACCCCATTCTTCTTGAGCCGATGCAGAAGGTATTCATAAGCACACCTCAGGAGATGATGGGAAATGTGACCAGGGAGCTCAACCAGAGAAGAGCGGTGATTCTGGATATGAAGATGGAGGGCGATATGGTCAACATAGAGGCGAAGGCGCCGGTGGCAGAGATGTTTGGCTTTGCCTCAGCAATAAGGTCAGCAACGGGAGGAAGAGTGCTCTGGAGCACAGAAAATATCGGTTTCGAACCACTTCCAAGAGAGCTTCAGCACACCGTTATAAGGAAGATAAGAGAGAGAAAGGGCTTACCACCAGAGCCATACCCACCGGAGTACTACATGGACTGAAACCAAAAACCATCTCTCCTTTTATCTTTTCGCTAATCCTTTTCTTTGGTCCTTTTCAATTTTAACTCAGTATTAACTCAGTAAGCAGTAGATATGCTCTACGCCGCCGTGCGCCGCCATCCGCTCTGAAAAATTGCTGGTATTCTGCGAATATCTCAGCACTCCTTTCCAACAAATGGTGGTTTGACAATCTCCGCCTTTATCTTCCTCCTGCCTCTGGAAACTATCTCGACGGTATCTCCAACCTTTCTGTATTCCACCTTCACATAAGCCATAGCTATACCTGTGTTGAGACATGGCGACAGTCCTCCACTGGAAACCTTGCCGATTTCCACACCATCCTTCTCAACTGCATCCCCATGTCTTGGTATTCCTTTTTCGATACACTTGAGATATGTCAATCTTTCTTTGATGCCCTCTTCCTTCTGCTTCAGAAGGGCAGCCTTTCCTATAAAATCATGGTCCCAGTTTATTATGAAGCTCAGATTTGCTTCTATTGGAGACCTTCCACCTTCAAACTCGTTGCCCGCAAGTGCAAAGCATTTTTCAAGCCTCAAACTATCCCTCGCACCGAGACCTATCGGCTTTATACCAAAATCCTTTCCAGCATCGAGAATCTTTCTGAATAGAGAGATCACGTCCTGGCTCGTATCTATCTGTAATTCATATCCCAGCTCGCCTGTATAACCCGTTCTTGATATGATACATTCAACGCCATCAAAAACAGTTTTTGCGCACCCGAAAAGTTTCAACTGAGACACATCAAACTCTGTAATTTTCTGAAGAACCTCTCTGGATTTTGGTCCCTGCACAGCAAAGATAGCCATGCTATCGCTTTTGTTCTCTATACTGACATCGAACGAATACTCATCGGCCACCTTCCTCAACCACTCTGTAACCACCTCATCCCTCCCCGCATTTGGAACGAGATAATAGCTATCATCGATGTGCAGAAAAACGGTATCATCTATTATTGTCCCATCGTGCTTGAGTATAACCGTATACTGCCCGGCGCCTGGCGGAATGCGGGATGCATCTTCAACGGTTGATATGCTCAACAGTTTTGTTGCATCTTTTCCGGTTATCACTATGTTCCCCATGTGAGATACGTCAAACAGACCGACCTTCCTTCTCACAGTGAAGTGCTCGTCGATAATAGATGTGTAATACAGGGGCATCTCATAACCACAGAATTCTGTAAATTTTGCGCCCAGTTCTGTGTGCAACTCATGTAGTGGTGACCTTTTCAGCATGCTTTCAGGAAAAGAAAGAATGTTTAAAACTTTTTGTCAGTGTACATCATATTTTACCATTTTAACTTCCTGATATCCTTCCACACTTTGTATATTAAGGGAGAGCTTACCAGCATCAGCCATATCTCAATTCTCAATTCCCTTAACAGAAGAAAGTCTTTAACTCCCATAAGGTATTCAAGATAATTCGCGAATGCTATACTCAGGTAGAGGAGTCCATAGATCACCGACAGAAAAACTCCGCCAACTATGAAAGCAAAATCTTTCTTCTGAAGAAACCTTTTTGCTCCATAAATGTAAACCACGGAAATCACCATCAGCATCACCCCTCCTATAAGATCTCTCTGCAAAAATCCTGCAATCTCACCAACCGCTGCTACCATGTAGAGCAAGCCGACAAACAGGGCATATATTCCAGACACTTTATCTTCACTCAATCTTAACACCTCATGACAGACCAAATAGATGGCCAATAAATTCTATCATGAATGCAACAGCAAATGCCAGCAAAACCGTATATGCAACGGTTAGCAGAGTATACTTTAACTTCATCTCTCTAAGCATAACACTCAGAGTAGCTACACACGGGAAGTATATTAGAACAAAAGCCATATATGCAAATCCTGTTAGGGGGGTAAACCAGTTGGAGTTTGCTAGAGCGTTGTAAACACCTTCACCTTCAGCGCCAAGCAATGCACCGATTGCCCCAACAATAGATTCCTTGGCAAGAAATCCAAAGAACAGCGCCGTTCCGGCCTGCCAGCTCCATCCAAGTGGCTTAAAAACAGGTTCTACAATTCTTCCGAACATTGCAATATATGAGTTCTCTATGATTTTGCCACCGTTTGTTGCTTCCCACGGAAATACAGATAGAAACCATATGATTATGACTACGATGAAGATAAAAGTTCCTGCTTTTATAAGAAACCATTTTCCCCTGTTCCACATGTGTATTATGCTCGTTGATAACTTTGGCTTTGTATATCGAGGCAGTTCCAGAATGAATGGAGAAACTTCTCCTTTGAACAGAAGCTTCCTCAATAAAAGAGCCATCAGCACAGCTAAGGTGATACCGAGCACGTACATCGAGTATATTGCTGCGCCAGCAGTGTATCCATGAAAAACGGCTCCTGCTATCAGTGCATAGACAGGTAATCTGGCACTGCAACTTATCAGAGGGTTAATCATTATGGTTATTATTCGGTCACTTTCGTTCTCTATCGTTCTTGCCGCCATTATTCCCGGAACATTACACCCGAAACCAACCAGTATAGGTATAAAGCTCTTTCCGTGGAGACCGAATTTTGAAAGAATCTTCTCCATCACGAAAGCGACCCTAGCGAGATAGCCACTGTCTTCCAGTATGGATAGAGCAAAGAAAAGGCAGAAAATTGGAGGCACAAATACGAGAACAGACCCAAGTCCCGCACATATCCCGTCTGCTACAAATGATGCAAGAACCTCATTTGATATATTCGATTTTGCTATGTTACCAAGCCATGAGAAAAATAGACTTATTCCATCTGAAAAGGGAGCAGAAAATGAAAAGGTGAACTGAAACATCGCATAAAGAATTGCCATGAATATTGGAATTCCTAGGACTTTATGAAGGAAAATTTCATCAAGTATATCTGTTAGGGTTTTCACTTCTTTTTTTTCCTTGATGATCTCTGCTGCGAGCTTTGAACACAATTCATACCTCTTTTCAACAATCTTACCCGCTATCCTTTCATCAAGCAGTTTCTCGATATCTTTCCAGTAATTCCCTTTCCTGAACTCAGATAAAATATCTTCATCTTCTTCGAGAATCCTTAGAGCAACCCATCTTGGTGAGGGGTACCCATCCTTCCTGCATCTCTCCAGTATTTTCTCGATATGCTTTATTTTCTCTTCTACCTCATGACCATAATCTATCTTTATTTTCTTCCCTTTTTTCTTGCCCTTCAAAGCTCGGAAGATCGCTTTTTTTAGTTCTTCGATACCCTCTCCTGTCGTTGCTACAGTAGGTACTACAGGCACTCCAAGCAATCCCTCGAACCTTCTGACATCTATCTCCATGCCTCTCTCCTTTGCTATATCCCACATGTTGAGGGCTATGACAACATTTGCACCGGATTCTATCAGAAGGAGAGCAAGATACAGGTTTCTCTCGAGATTTGTAGAGTCTATCACATCGACAACAACATCGGGTCTGTTCTTTACAATGAAATTTTTCGCTATTTTCTCATCTATCGACCTTGTAGTGAAGCCATATATCCCGGGTAAATCTATAACATTTATCTCTTCGCCGCCGTAGCTGTATTTTCCTTCTTTCTTTTCGACTGTTACGCCTGGCCAGTTTCCGACATGCTGATTCAATCCAGTTAACCTGTTAAACAGCTCTGTTTTCCCAACGTTAGGGTTGCCAACTATTGCAACAACTTTCATGGTAATTTCCTCACCATTATCTTCATTGCAATACCTCGCCCTATCGCTATCCTTGAGCCATTAACCTTAACTAACATAGGACCTGGCATATGTGATATCAGAACCTCAACTCTTGAAAATGGAACCAATCCCATCTCATACAATCTTCTGATAACTCCTCTACCCCCAACTATCTCTACAACTTCCCCTCTCTCTCCTGACATGAGACTGGACAACGGAACAATCCTATTCATGTTCCTTCCTCTCATACGCATTCAGATTCATGTCATCTTTGAGGCAACCTTTTTCATCCAGAATCTCGTGGTTACCATGAACCTTTTATGTATATATCATTTATAATGGTTTTGGTTAATTGAACTTTATAAGGTTAACCGAAATCATAAAGATCTCTCCATCGAACCCAGCAAACCCGCAACTCTTCAGGATAAGTTTGATATATGTGTATCCAATATAGAGATATAGAGATAAGCAGGTGATAGGGTATGAAAATACTGCTGGTCATGCCACACCCCCCAACAAAAAGAAAACTTTTCTATAGATTTTCTTATCCCTCCTTAACCCTCCAGCAAATAGCAGGGATAACACCAAGACACCATTCTGTTAAAATCGTTGATGAGAGGTACGAGGACATCAATTTCAATGAGTATTTTGATATAGTTGGTATAACATCTCTGACATACAATGCTCTCAGAGCTTATGAGGTCGCAGATGAGTTCAGAAGGCGAGGGATACCTGTGGTTATCGGTGGTTATCATGCCTCTACAGTTCCACATGAGGCGAAACAGCATGCGGATGCTGTTGTTATCGGCGAAGCAGAACTAACTTGGCCAAAAGTCTTGGAAGATGCTGAAAAGGGAGAATTGAAACCATTCTACATCGCAGAAAAACTCGTTGAACCCGAGCTTATTCCTCCAGCCAGACACGATATAGGGGTATATACCATAATGGAGCCTATTCAAGCTTCCCGCGGCTGCCCTGTAGGATGTGAGTTCTGCGCCATGCAGAAAATAGAAGGAAGACGCTTCAGGGGAAGACCGGTGGATAATGTGATAAACGAGATGAAAATGATAAAATCCAAGACGATTTTCTTTGTGGACGCTTCCCTCACGATAAGTCCTCCATACACAAAATCCCTTTTTGCAAAGATGGTTCCTCTCAATAAAAAATTCCACTGTTTTGGTAACATAAACGTTTTGGCCAAAGATGAGGAATTTTTAAAGCTCGCAAGCGAAGCTGGTGTAGAGAGGTGGTATGTAGGTATAGAGTCCATAGTGCAGGAGAATATAGACTTGTCCGGCAAAAGGACAAACAAGGTAGAGATATATCGTGATGCTATAAAGAAGATCAGGGACTATGGTATGAGCGTAACGGGATTTTTCATGTTTGGTTTCGATAACGATACCCCTGAAGTTTTTGATAAAACCCTTGAGTTCATGTTAGCACTGGACCTTGATGGCATATCTTTCAGTGTATTGACACCATACCCGGGTACAAGACTCGCTGAAAGACTGGAAAGAGAAGGAAGGATAATATCAAAGGACTGGTCCAAATATGATGAAGGGAACGTGAATTTTATACCTAAGAAAATGACCCGAGAAGAGCTGCACAATGGTATAAGAAAAATCGCAAGAGAGTATTTCAGCTACAGAAACATATTCAGGAGATGTATAAGATCATTCAGAGGCGAGGGTCTGAAGGATCTGTACAGATTTGTTATGAGACTTGGAGAAAACTTGGCTTCACGTCAGTATTATCTTTATGATAAACTAAGGTAAAAAATCAAGAAAAACATCCAAATCCGGATTTTCCAGATTTATATAACCAGATGCAAAATCGAGGAACAACGATAATGCCTTTATCTTGACATTTTCTGCTTCCGCCCTTCTCAGGAGGACCCCAATCTCGGGGTCAGCATCATCGTTCGGGATAAATCCTTTTACTCCTCTGAGACCGGATATAAACAGAATCATGGCACCTCTCTCTCCAGCTATTTCTATGAGTTCTCTTACATGCCTTCTTCCTCTCTCTGAGGGACAATCAGGATACGAAGCCATGTTGCCTTTCCTCAAAACGGCACTCTTGATTTCCAAATAAATCTCCTTACCATCCTTTATCAGCAGATAGTCGAGCATCGATCTGTTTATCCTAGGGTTTCTCCTCACAATTCTATATCCTTTCAGCCACGGAATGTAGCCTTTCTCTAGGGCCACTTCAAAGGATTTCATCTGAAGGTTTGTATCTATCAGTGCGCCGGCACCAGCATCTTCTATAGCTACAAGTCTGTATCCGGTTTTTCCTGGTCTTTCTCTTTTCAGACAGTATCCGGTCTTACCATATACCAGGAATTCCTGTAATCTGCCGGTGTTGTTTATGGAAGCAAGGTCATATGTTCCTCCTTTTGTTTTTATCTCAACAACGAATCTATTCAGTCTTCTCACTATCCTGCATGCTTCGAGGTTCTCGAGTTTCAGGATTTTTCTCATTTCAACTCCTTCCACAATTTGAAAGCTCTTCTCAGGTGAGGAATGGTTGTTGACCTTCCAACTATAAGAGATATCGTTATTACCTCTGCGAATTTTTTTCATCGCTTGCGCTCTTCTCTTGCCAGAATGATGTGATACTTTATGCAGTCATCCCACCTCAGCACTGTGGAAGGCAACAAAACTCCGTAAGTTCTTTGTACTTTCTCGGTATCGCTCCGCATTCTATTCCGGATATCTGTATCTGTTAAATTCTCTCGTCATGGTTCTCGTTTGTATTCATGATAGCATCTTCTCAGCAAATTCATCGGCCAGCTTTTTCAAATTCTGGATATCCTTATCGTCAGGGTACCCTTTTATAGTAACTGGCTCGAGAAGTTCAGCATTCATGTTATTTGCCAGTAATTCTTTGGCCTGGTTCAAAACCTTACCTCCCCATCCATAAGATACTATCATTGATATGTACCTTGTTTTGGGTTTGAGGATGCTAACCAGATATGTTGCATACAGAGCCAGAGGATGCATACCTGTTAGAACAGTAGGTGTTGCTACAACCAAGGCGCCGGCATCCACAAGGGACATGGCTATCTCTCCAATGTCAGATACGGGAAGGTCAAATATTCTGTACGAAATATTTTTATTATCCAGATGCTCTGCAAAGATCTCAACCGCCCTTTTTATACTCCCATGCATAGAAACATACGCTATAATGACCTCGTTCTTCACATTGTCAGATATCCAGTCCTTGTATGCATTAATTATAAATTCTGGTTTTCTGTAGATGGGACCATGACTCGGTGCTATCATTTTGATTTCAAGGTTTTCTATTTTCCTGATATGCTCTATGATCTTACTTCTGAAAGGCATCATGATCTCCGCATAATATCTCTTGGCAGCATCGTATATCCTTTCATTTTCGTCTGCAAATATCTTACTTGTAGCAAGATGACTGCCAAAAAAGTCGCAGGTAAATAATATCTTATCCTCCTTTAGATATGTGAGCATCGTTTCTGGCCAGTGAACCCAGGGCGCATAAATGAAACTCAGCGTTCTCTTGCCCAGAGATAGCTCCTCCCCATCGTTCACAGGAGTGATCCTCTCATCCGGGATGAGAAGATGTCTTTTAAGTAAATCCTTTCCAAGTTTGCTTGCAATGACTTTGGCATCTCTGTACCTGTCAAGAATATCGGGTATTGTTCCGGAATGGTCCTGTTCGGTGTGATGTGATACCACGTAATCTATACTATCAATCCCGATTTCATCCAGTGCGGAGAAGAGAACATCCTTTTTGGAAGGATCAACCGTATCAATGAGTACAGTTTTCTCATCCTTTA
>JAGGWT010000087.1 GCA_021163455.1 Thermoplasmata archaeon
ACCTATCTTATGTGCCTTTTCATCAGTTCTTGCAGTTATGAAGATTATCGGAATATCTCTCCATTCCTCTTTCTCTTTTAATCTGTTATATATCTCCCATCCACTCATCTCGGGCAACATTATATCAAGCAGTATAACGTCAGGCTTTATTTTCTCCCTTGACAGCAGGCTCACACAATCCTCACCGCTTTCCACACCTATGACCTCAACACTATCATCGATGGCTTCAAGCCCCTCTTTGATTGTTATCAGGATGTCAGGGTTATCATCAACAACCAGGATTTTTTTCTTTTCCATTTAAAAATTCACCTCCATCTCGACCCCTCAAGAATCATTCAAGAATCTATAACAGTTTTTAATTATTAAATATATCGAAAAAACTGAAAACAAAAAGTGAATGTTCTTCTCCGAAGCAAATCTTTTTGAGATCTGTTGAATCACGCCAGATGTTACTTTTTCTCTGCAGTTAATTTAAAATACAGGTGATATTTTGTCAAATCTCCGGTGATGGGGGATGGCTGAATTAAAAGAGATTCCAGAGTGGGAGAGGATATCTGCACATTCCCACATTTACGGATTGGGTCTCGATGAGAATGGAAAGGCAAAAAGAAAGGCAGATGGTCTCGTTGGTCAGATAGAGGCAAGAGAAGCAGCAGGAATAGTTGTTGAGATGATAAAATCAGGAAAGTTTGCGGGCAATGCAATACTTCTCGCAGGTCCACCAGGAAGCGGGAAGACGGCGCTGGCAACAGCAATAGCAAGGGAGCTTGGAGAAGATGTTCCATTTGTTCCGATAGCGGGAAGCGAGATATATTCTGCGGAGGTAAAAAAGACAGAATTTCTGACACAGGCTTTGAGGAAAGCCATAGGTGTGAGAATCAGGGAAATGAGGAAAATATATGAGGGAAAGGTTGAAGAGATTGATATCGAGTGGACACAGCATCCCTATAACCCATATCAGCGTATTCCGGCGGGTGCAACAATCAAACTTTCTACAACTGATGAGAAGAAGAAATTGAGAATGGACTCAACCTTCGCGATGCAACTCGTTCAGCAGGGAGTATCTGTAGGAGATGTAATTCAGATAGACATAGAGAGGCAGAGACTGGCAAAATTAGGAACAACGAAAAAGAGCAACGAGTATGATTTATCGACTGCTCACATTGTTGAGATTCCAGAAGGAAGCATCATAAAGGAAAAGGAATTCGTTTATACTCCAACCCTTCACGACCTGGATGTTGTAAATTCCAGGTCGGGTGTTGATTTCTTCAGTTTATTCTTTGGAAGCAGCGAGAGAAAAGAAATTGATGAGAGTGTAAGGAGAGAGGTTGACAGACAGGTCAAAAAATGGATCGAGGATGGAATGGCTGAACTGATACCCGGTGTACTGTTCATAGATGAGGCATCGATGCTGGATATAGAGGTCTTTGCCTTCCTCAATCGTGCTATGGAGCAGGAGCTTTCTCCAATAATCATATTTGCAACGAATCGTGGAATAACAAGAATAAGAGGAACAGATATAAAATCTCCACACGGAATGCCACTGGACCTCCTTGATAGATTACTTGTTATCACAACACGCAAATACTCTGCCGATGAGATAAGAGATATTCTTCTCATAAGAGCCCAGAAGGAAGGTATAGATATAGAGGATGAAGCACTCTCAAAACTTGTAGAAATTGGTGAGGAGAGGTCGCTGAGATATGCAATCCAGCTTTTAACACCAGCATGGCGCCTGGCGCAGAGGAGAAAATCTGAAACCATCGAAAAAGAAGATATCGAGAGGGCATTCAGATTATTTGTGGATGTGAAAAGGTCTGTCGAGTATCTTCGAGAAATGGAAAAGGAAATGATGGTCGATTGAGCTATGTCTCTATGGCTATCATGTATACATGTTTGAGCCAGAGGCTCTCATCGACAAAAAATATACCTTCGTCACTGATGAAACCAATCTGCAAAGGACCATCCTTCTCTCCAACAGGTAAACCATTCTTCTCGTAAATCACGGTCAGAACAAGATTCCTTACTCCAATGTATCTGCCTTTGCTGTCATACACATCTACCTTCCCATCAACCATGTCCTTCGAGAACTCCTTTACCAGGCCATTATCATATTTCACCTTTATAGAATAATTCCCGCTTATGTTGTACTTGTTGATGATATATTTGATGGGCAGACCTTTACATGTGAAGGGTCCTTCCGTATAATTATTGCTTTTTCTTATTCCTCCATACCCGGCCGCTACAGGTAGATTTTTGAGTTCATCCATCGTATAATATATCGTCTCGTTGTCGTATCTTATCTCAAGTACAAACTGTTCTCTCTGAGCATGCTCTGATAAACTGAGGTATATCCATATTGCTGATACAGCCAGGAGTATCAAGAGTATGGTAGATAAAACGATCATGTACTCTCTTCTTTCTCCCTTCATACCACGCGAGCGACTTCTATGACACAGAGCGACTTATAAAACTTTCGCTTCTCTAAAAAACCATAAACGATATGTTGAAAACGATGAGGATAATCAGGAGCGCCCAGAAACTCGATCTCAATTACGTTCCCAGCAGAATTTTATGCAGAGATAGGGAGATCAAACGCCTCAGGATCGCAATAGAAAGTGGAGGCAGAGCAATCATATGCGGAGAAACAGGAACAGGAAAAACGATGCTCGCAAAGTACTTTGCGAGGGATGCTGCATACATCAATTGTTTCATCAACAGAACCGAACATGCGATTCTGGAGACAATACTAGGTATACTCAAACCCCGGTTCAATCCAGCAGGCCTTTCATCAAGAAGACTCTGGGAAGAAATCCCACAGGATTCTTTTATTATTCTCGATGAGATAGAAGGCATATCTGTGGATGATTTGCCTCACTTCCTGTACACCTTATCGAGAAGGGCTGAAACTGGAAAGAGAGTTAAATACATTGCCATAACCAGAGATGCAGATATTCTTAAACAGATGGTGGGCGACGCCGCCGTATGGAGCACATTCGCTGGAAAATCGATAATACATCTAGAGAGATATGGAAAGGAGGAGATGGTGGAGATACTGAGCTACAGAGCATCAGAAGCGCTGTATGATGGGAGTATCAGTGAGGATGTTATCAGTCTTATAGCTGATATCGCACTTCGGAGCGAGGGTCACATGAGAACGGGCATAGAATTATTAAGAAACTCTGCCATGATAGCTGAGAGTGAAGGGCGAGACCATATAGAGCCTGAGGATGTCAGAGAGGCAAACATGGACGTGTGGCTGGATGAGATGGAAATTATGGATGAAGAACATCTTATCATGCTCCTTGCCGTATCTCTATGCTGTAAAGAGAGGGCTTATGCGACCATTGATGATATAAAATCGACTTATATCAGAGTATGCGAAAATTATGGTTCAGAACCCGGGGATATTGATAAGTTACTCAGAAAACTGGAGATGCATGGCTTTGTTATGAAAGTTGATGGTACGTATACAATCCCTTTCCCAACCGGTAAGATCATCCAAAAGATAGAGAAAAGTATTGAAAAATCCGGTGAACTCAACTCATTTATCTCCTGAGCGTGAAATTCGAGAGAGCGACCTCACCTCTACTTCGGTCAATCTCTTTCCCCTCACTATCTTTACAGGTTCGATGATGGTTATGATATCACCTTTTCTGAAATCCTTAAAGGATTTGATGTGTTCATTCCATATAGTTACAGGGATTGTAGAAGAATCAGTGCGAAGCACCACTCTTTTTGAGAAAAGCACATCTCCATCATCATTGAAGATGACTTCTGTATCCCTGATATCAACAATCTCACCGGTTATCGGCTTTATATCTATGGAAGGTGCATCCTCAGGATTTATTTCTATATGACTCCATCTTCCTATATTAACCTCCATCCACCCATTATGCTCTCTCACGAATCCATTGATGACTTTGATAATGTCACCAACCTCCACCCTGTTGAATACATCTGATTGAGAATCCCACAGGGTGAGCCAGCATGAGGATGTATTGTCAGAGATTACAAACTGCCCCTTCTTTCCTTTGATTTTTTCCATAACCTTTCCGAAAACTGTACAGCTCTTGCCGGCACTTAACTCAGATATTGGTGTGATAAATCCTCTGTTTCTTCCCATTTCATCAACCACAATGTACTCCAGAACATCCCTTTCCAGAAGACCGTCAAACTCTCTGTCAAGCTCCTGTACAGCTCTGTAAAACTCTTCCTTGGACATCAAATCCTTGACTTTTGGATAATAACCTTCAGAGTGCATCCCGTTATTAAGAAAGAGATTGTACAATAAAAAGTTTGCAGAAAAGTTTTATATCTCGGATACTCATTTTGGATGCGAGGGATGGGAATAAATACACTTAAGTCCACACTATCAAGAAGGCTTTCCCTGATTTCAAACCACAAAGATGATGAGGCAGATGGCTGCGGCGCCCCTCTAGACAGAAATATAAAAGAACTCAGCAGAAGAAAACTTACAAAGATAGTGAAGGAGCAGTATACAATCCTTGAAAACATACCCGTGATGATTTATCTGAAAGATAATAAGGGAAGATTTATCAGGATAAACAGGGCGTTCTACAGTTTCATCTGCGGGAATATAGGAAGAATAGACAGAGAGAGTATATTCGGAAAGAAGGATTCGGATATATTCCCGGAAAGTATATCAATACTATTCTTGGAGGATAGAGAGGTTCTGGAAACTGGAAGGAGAAAGATGGGTATTACAAGGGGACTCACCATAGGAGGAAAAACAATATGGTTGAGACTTGATAAGATACCTCTGATTTGCCATGGAAAGGTGGAGGGTCTCATAGGAGTTGTCAGGGATGTAACCGATTACATAGAAAGAGAAAGATCCCTCAGAGAAAACAAGGAAAGATTTGAGAGGCTTGCAGAAACATCACCATTTGCGATATTTGTTTTCCAGATAGAGAAGATAGTCTATGCAAATGGTACAGCAGAGAAGATTACAGGTTTTAGAAGAGACGAGATAGTGGGTGGAAAGTTCTGGGATTTCGTCCATCCAGATTACAGGGATATTGTTAGAGTAAGGGAACTGGACAGGCAGAGAGGAAAGGATATTCGTCCTTATGAGTGTAAGATTGTTACAAAAGGCGGGGAAGAAAAGTGGTTGCAGATAACTGGGAACAGGATAATATGGGAAGGTATGCCGGCAGGGATAATCACAGCGATTGATATAACTACCATCAAGATAGCCGAGGAATCTCTGAGAGAAAGCGAGAAAAAGTTCAGGACACTTGCTGAATACTCACCCCTCGATATTATGGTTGTTCAGAGTGAGAGAATTGTTTACACAAACTTTGAAAAAGCACTGGTTACAGGATACAGCAGAGAAGAACTGCTCTCAATGAAATTTCTGGATATTGTGCATCCAGAATATAGGGAGAAGGTTACGGAGAAATATAATAACATCATATCAGGTAAACAAGTTTCACCTTTTGAATGCAAACTTCTGGATAAAAATGGAAAAGAAAAATGGGTTCTGCTGAGTGGAAGCCTGATAAAGTGGAGCGGTGAGCCATCCATTTTGGTAATTATCCTGGATATAACTGACAGGAAAAGGGCAGAGGAAGAGGCGTTGAAGGCGAAAAAGCAACTCGAGAACATACTACATGCAGTCGCGGATGGTATCAGAATTGTAGGTATGGATTACAAGGTGAAAATGATAAATCGCAGGATGGCAAGAATGGCGAAAGTGAAGATGACGGAAGGAATAGGCATGGTTTGCAGTGAGATGTTCAGATGTGACCAGTGTGGAACAGATGAATGCTCTCTCCGCAGAGTGTTGAGAACCGGTAAATCATTCCAGACGGAAACCCTGCGATTTACCAGGGATGGAAAGGCTATACCGTGCCTTCAGTACGTTACGCCTCTCAGGGATACAGACGGCAACATAGTTGGAATAATAGAGGACTTCAGAGACATAAGCATGATAAAGAGAACCGAGGAAAAACTCAGAAGAGCGCATCAGATACTCAAGAAGAAAAACGAACAGCTTGAGAAACTGAACAACCTCAAATCTCTGTTTTTAAACATAACATCACACGAACTGAGAACACCTATGGCTGCGATAAAGGGTTATGCTCAGCTTCTTGAAATGGACCTCTCCGATAAACTGGATGAGAAACAGAAAAATATACTTCACACGATCGTGAGAAATATAGATAGACTTGATAGACTCATCAACGATATCTTGGATGTATCTAGATTAGAATCGGGAACACTGAAGATAGTGCCTGAAAAGTGCAGAATCGAAGAAATAATAGACCGTGCCATTGAAACCATGAGGGGACAGGCACAGATGAAGGATATAAAGATAGAAAAAATGGTCGTGTATGACTTACCTGAGCTGTTCATAGACAAATACAGAATGGAGCAGGTTGTGACAAATCTGCTCAGTAACGCAATAAAGTTCTCCAACAGAAACAGCAGAGTCATAGTGAGGGCAAGCAAGAAGGGAGATAAAGTTGTCCTTGAAATCCAGGACTTTGGTAGAGGAATCCCAAAGAATAAACTAAAAAAGATATTCGAACCATTCTATCAGGTTGATTCAGGCATGGATAGAAAATTTGGCGGCGCCGGACTCGGATTGACGATAGTGAAGGGTATAATTGAAGCACATGGTGGAAATATAGAAGTTGAAAGTAAGGTTGGGGAGGGAACCACATTCAGAGTTATATTACCAACCAGATATATTGAGAAGGAAAGAAAAATTGAGATTTTCTCCAGGAAGTGATAGCCATGTCGAAGGTTATGGTTGTGGATGATGAG
>JAGGWT010000063.1 GCA_021163455.1 Thermoplasmata archaeon
CCCTCTGCAATGATCTTTCCATGATCCATTATAGAGATCCTATCCGCAAGTTGCTCCGCCTCATCCATATAGTGAGTTGTGAGGAATATTGTCATGTCGTACTCCTCCTTTACATCTCTTATATACTCCCATATCCTAGATCTGGTTTGCGGGTCGAGTCCTATTGTGGGCTCATCTAGAAATAGAATTTCTGGAATGTGTAGAAGTCCTCTGGCTATTTCGAGCCTCCTTATCATTCCTCCACTAAAAGTCTTCAGTTGTTTATCCTTGAATCTGTCCAGTTCTACAAATCTCAGCATCTCGAGGATCCTGCTGTGGAGCTCTTTCCCCTTGAGATTATAAATCCTTCCGTGTATGTACAGATTCTCATATGCTGTTAACTCTCTCTCATAGCTTGGCTCCTGAAAAACAATCCCTATCTTTTTCCTTACAGCCTTTGGCTCTTTAAGAACGTCATGTCCTGCAACTAAAGCATGTCCAGAAGTCGGTTTTAACAGTGTGGTCAGTATGTTTATCGTGGTAGTCTTTCCAGCTCCGTTGGGGCCCAAAAAGGCAAATATTTCTCCCTTTCTCACTTTAAAGCTTATACCCTTAACTGCTTCTATATCTCCATACTTCTTTACTAGATTCTCAACAATTATTGCATCGCTCATTTCTGCTCACCCTTTGTCTCTAAAATATTCCATATCGTCTGTACAAATTCTGATATCTTCTCTTTTATTGCGTCTTTTTGAGAAGTGCTTATCTCACTTATATTTTCAACAAGTAAACTTATTACTCCTATAAGGTCCTTCCCTCCAATTTTCATCACTTCCCTTATTCTCGCTATTTTCTCCAAAATTTTGTTTAAATCTTCCTTTCTTTCTTTTAAATATTCTATACCATCGCTCGTTATCTCATACACTTTTTTGCCTCTCTCCCTTTCCTCCACGATCTTGACAAAACCTTCATTCTTTAAATTTCGCATGAGTCTATATAAAACTCCCGGATTTACGGTATGCCAACCAAATATCCTCTCAAGCTCTTTCATAATCTCATATCCGTGCATTTGTTTACCTCTCAGGAGGTTCAGTACCAGCAACTTCAAGAAGGCGCTTCTTTTTGGCGGTCTTGTTGTTGTAGAGCTGATGTCGAACATGGTTTCCACCATATATTCGTAAACATGTTCATGTATATATATCTGACTGATAAATATTATGGTCGATAAAAATGGATCATACTGGACTCACAGCAATTGTAGAGAAAATGATGCAAATGAAAAAAGGATTTTATGGTAATACATGTAGGGGGTAAGGTACCACAAAGTTAATCTTGGTGCTTCTCCCAATCATCCTACTATCATATAACACACACCAGCGATAGAAAACTTTTATCCATCCACAAATAATTTCGAAGTACCTTCAATCCCAAATTTTATTAAGCAAGAAAACCTTTCATCTATCCCTGATGAATCTTGCAGGGAAAGACCTCGTCTCTATTAGAGACCTGACAAAGGATGAGATATTTTTCATACTCAGAAAAGCCGATGAAATGCTACCTTTTGCAAGTGGCGAAAAAAAGACGAGAGCCCTGGAGGGAAAGATTCTTGCAACACTGTTCTTTGAACCAAGTACCAGAACCAAGATGAGTTTTGAAACCGCCATGCACAGGCTTGGTGGAGACGTGATAGGATTCTCAGAGCCAGCGATGACATCTATAAAGAAAGGGGAAACCCTTGCAGATACGGTGAAGATAGTCGATTCGTACAGTGATATAATCGTGATCAGACATTCAATGGAGGGCGCCGCCAGGCTGGCTGCGGAGTTTGCAGATTCTCCAGTGATAAATGCTGGAGACGGAGCAGGAAGGCATCCAACACAGTGCCTGTTGGACCTCTTTACAATCATGAAGGAGAAGAAAAAGATTGAAGGACTGAAGGTTGCCCTTGTTGGTGATCTCAGATATGGCAGGACCGTTCACTCCCTCGCGTATGCCCTTGCTCTGCTCGGTGCAGAGCTGGTCTTTGTCTCCCCGGAGAGTTTGAAGATGCCTAAGGAGATAGTGAACGATTGCAAAGAGCTGGGTGCTGAGCCGAGGTCTCTTACAAATCTGGAGAGAGCGATAAAGGATGTGGATGTAATATACGTAACCAGGATACAGAAAGAGAGGTTTCCTGATCCTACAGAGTACAAAAAGGTGGTGGGCAGTTATAAGATCGATATGGATTTGCTGAGACATGCAAAGGATGATGTTATAGTGATGCATCCCCTTCCCCGTGTGAATGAAATCGACCCTGAGGTGGATAGAACAAAGCATGCGCTTTATTTCAGACAGGCTTTCTATGGAGTGCCAGTGAGAATGGCTCTTCTTTCTCTCCTCCTGGGGGTTGATGTAAGGTGAAGAAGAAGGAATTGAAAATCCCTTTGATAAAGGAGGGTACGGTCATAGACCACATAACCGCGGGAAATGCCGTGAAGGTTCTTCATATACTGGGCATACCTGAAAAGACTCTGGATTCGGTGGTGAGTGTGGCGATGAACGTGAAGAGTAAGATAGGAAAGAAAGATATAGTCAAGGTCGAAAACAGAGAGCTTAAACCGGAGGAGGTGAACAAGATTGCTCTGATAGCTCCAAAAGCGACCATCAACATCATAAGAGATTATGAGGTTGTGAAAAAGTTCAAGGTCCACCTTCCGGATGAGATAGTTGGAATAGTTAGATGTCCAAATCCGAACTGCATATCAAACGCCAGAGAGCCAATACAGAGCAGATTCAGGGTGATATCAAGAGATCCCATAAGGATTAAATGCTGTTACTGCGAGAGAGAACCCGAAAACATAGCGGATAACATCATATAGATTGATCTGGCTCCAGCTGTCTGCACTTCAAACTCCTCAGCCTGTTTATAGCAAAGGCTATTTCATAGATTCTGGGTTCAGAATAATCTCCTCTTTTGGGTAGAATTTCGAGAATTTTTCCCTCCACCTCCTTGAGGATATCCACCATTGGTCTATTGCCCGAAAAATGTTTCCTCAACTCGAGTATGATATCGCCTATGGCTCTTGTCTGCCCTATTTCCACAATCTGCTCAACTTTATCAAGATCTATCACATATCTTCCAAACCTTATCTTGGAGATGTCCATTGCTTTGATTTTCTTTTTTCCTTTAATATACGGATTTATGCTCTCCGCCAGAGGACATCTTTTCTTTATTTTTATCTCCTCGGGTCTCTCTGCTAATCTGCTGGTTTTGAATTTTCTCGCTATCTCTTTTGCTTTATCCGTCACATTCAGAGGTTTGTAACTGTCCATCATGATAACCGTATCTGCCACATCAAAGTACTCGCCTATGCCGCCGGCGACCATCACGATTGATACTCCGAGTTTTCTTAGAGAAGGTATCATATCAATCAGGGGAGTTATTGGCTCTTTATCCTTAGGGACAAGTTCCTGCATTCTTCTGTCTCTCATCATCAGGTTTGTTGCTGATGTATCTTCGTCTATAAGTAGCAACCTGCTTCCCATCTCAATAGCTTCAGATATGTTCGCAGCCTGTGAGGTGCTACCTGATGCGTTCTCTGTGGAAAAGTTGGATGTGTCAACATTGTTTGGGAGGTTGGAGATAAAAGGAGATATATCCACATTTGCCACGTATCTGCCGTCTTCTGCTCTTATCTTGACCGCATCCTCTCTAGTTATCACAAATTCTCTTCCATCATACACAACGTGGTTGTACACTCCCTTGGATATGGCATCCAGAAGGGTTGATTTTCCATGATAGGCTCCCCCAACTATGAGAGTAACACCCTCCTTTACACCCATACCCGTAACATCTCTGTTAGGACAGTTGAACTCCTCTCTCATGGAATCTGGAGAAATGAATCGTATAGCTTTCTTCAAAGGTTTTTCAGAAATGCCGCTTTCTCTTGGAAGAATGGAGTTATCAGCGATAAAAGCAACGAGCCCTCTTGATTTTAGAGAGTTCCTTATGAATGTTGCATCCTCGTAAACTTCAACATGCTCCTTTATTTTACCATATTCCTCTTTTTTAAAGAGGAGCGTCTCTCTTACAATATCGGGTATTGTCTTCAGAAGGATTCTCTTAGCCTCTTTTCCTGCTATCCTTCTACCATAAGCAGGTAAACCAACATGAAACAGCACCTCAATTTTATCCCCAACCCTTACACAGCTCCTTCTCAGAATCTGCTGTGAGGGTTTTAGTATCGATATGACCCCACTCTTACCGCTGCCACATTTTTTGCTCAATCTCGATGATACGGCATGAAACTTTCTTGTAAGGAAATCCTCAAAAGCTATCAATCTTGACCCACCATACAGTTCTTCAGGAAAGGTGTTATTAATCACTATTCTGAAATCCGATGGGGGCGCAAAAGGGTCGCTCTGCACCCTGTCTATGTAAAGGGTGAAGTTTTCAAATCTATACTTTCCCTCTATATCTCTGTAGAAAACGTAACTCCTCCCATCTATTCTCTCAAGAATTTCAGCCAGCTTTCTCATCACATCCACGCATCCAGCCCTTTCTGTCCTGCCAGCGATAGATCAGATAATCCGAATGCTCCTTTCACAAAGTTTTCTATCATGTTCTTGTACCACTCTAAGTCAATCTCGCTAATATCCTTTATCAGTTCAACAGGATACATGTAATCTATGGGTTTCACACCGCTTTTGGATGGGTTTTTAATTCCGGGAAGAGGCTTTTTCGTTACAACAAATTTGAATTTGACTCTTGTCTTTATGGTCTCTCCCAAGAGGGTTTCCAGAGCTTTGGCTCTCCTGCCATAACTTGATAGAGCGCCTTCTTTTGTCAGCTGATATCTCTTAGCAGGCTGTACCGATTGAACAAGGGTGAGATCCTCTATGTCTACATTGGAAAGGTCCAGTTTCTCAACTATTTCTCTGGTTTTCTCCTTTATACTCTCCCTCAATCTCTTCCTCGCCTCGCTCTCTGTTTCCCATCTGCAATTTTCCTTCAGAACCTCTATCATTATCCTCTCAAGGATTTTTCTTGCTATGATTGCTTTATCAGACCCTCTGAAATTGTTTCCTTTTGTCACCATTTCGACTCTTCCATTCTTTCCATCGAATATCAGATAGTTCTTGTGCTTTACAAATATCATAGCATCATGCTTTTCGGGTTCGAGCTCAAAGCCCTTGTATCTCAATCTCTTTTTCCAGATATCTGAGCATTCTTTTATGGCATCGTACACGATTTCAGGAGATGTTATCCAGTAATCTTCTTCTTTTTTCACCTCCACATCAAGTGCCTTCGCAAGTTCAGGGACACTATCTATAGATCTGGAGCAGGCGATGTAGATACCATCGGTATCCCCATAAACAATCCTTATTCCCTTCTCCTTCAATCTTTTCAGTGTATCAAAAAGTATTTCCTGCCCTTTTGTCGTTATCGCGGCGGCGCCCCATATGTTGAACTGTCTTCCAGAGACAGTTGGAGCTGAAAGTATGCCATGAGTTCCTGCG
>JAGGWT010000103.1 GCA_021163455.1 Thermoplasmata archaeon
CCCCATATGCAGTGATCACGATTACGTTAGAATCAATAGAATCCGCATCTCTCGTGGAGTCATTTGGTGTAATGGTACACAACCATATATCTCCTATAGATGTCTCATCTGCAACGAGTGTTCTGTGAGCACTTGAACCGTTTCTCATGTCCATGTAATCTTGATATATTTGATGAGGTGTTCTCGCATAACGGTAGATGTAAAACTCATCTATATAACCGTAAAAGACATTATTCCCATCGCTCCTATAACCTATTGTTAGTGAAAGGGTGTTTCCGCTCTGGTAATTTGTATCTCCTGAAATCGATGGGCATTCTGTGCCATTAATGAAAATGGTGAGGTTGCTCCCATTCCATACGATTGCCACAAAGTACCATGTGTTGTTGCTGAGAATAGAACTCGCTTTGCTTATATTTGTACCATTTAATTTGAGACCGATCTGCAACGAAGAGTTGTACTGGAATACCTGAAGGGAATTGTTCTGGTCCACATATACTTCACACAAACATCTTCTCGTGCTATCTGATTCTATGTCCATACTGTACATCCAGAAAGTAATAGTGAAGCTGCTGCTCCAGTTGTTGAATATCGATGGTAGAGGGCAGATTAGACCACCGCTGTTACCATCAAAACTGTAGGCTCCACCAATTTTACCACTTGCTATCCACACTGCACCATCAACGGTAGCATTGTATCCATTTCCTGAATAATCCTTGGATACACTGTTACTCTGTGTATCGAACGGAAGAAGAACCTCATATATGGATGTTCCGTTCCTCTTCCAGTTGTAAATGTAAGTTATGGCATTGAAGTTCTGCTGAGATAAAGCGTAACATGTCAGGTCTTCATCATCGCTGTTTGTTCTGAGGGTTGAGACGAGGAGGGGCGGAACAGCACCTATCCATTCAGTTCCACCTCTCTGGAGATCTCCATACAAAAGTATAGTGTTGCTATCTTCATCTACAATCATCACGCTGATTGTATAATTCCCGGTGTACGGAAATCGAATGTACTCCCCGCACTCCCATAAACCATTATCATTCATTTCGATCAGGACAGGTTTTGGTTGGCGCTCTTCTCCGATTTTAACAATCACATTAACTTTACTGTATTTCAGGGTGTCTCCACCCATATGCTCTATGAAAAGATAATTTCCTCTTATGTAAGCAGAAAGTTCTGTATGGGGGCTGGAGGGTGGGAGAGGTAGAGGTAGTATGTTGAGTGACACTATACCGAAAGCAGCTACAGCTATACCTAGAAGTAGGACAGTGTCTATGATGTGGGATGTAACCGCATACTCATCTCTACTTATACACCGAATTTTTACCCCTCCTCATATGTAACTCTACCTGCTTTTAGTATATAAATATTCTGCCAGTCAACTCGGATTGATGGAGGTAAATCAAAAACTCATTGAGCAAATTCCTTATTACCGGAGATGGGGTGCATTTCAGGAATCTGAACAAAGACTCGTCTATACTGATTCAAAGAGCTCATCTGGATAACTACATGAGAAATCTCAGAATTATAAATGATGTGAGCAGAAGAATAAAACTGTATCTTACACCAGAGGAAATTCTTCCATCCATCATAAATCCACTGAGTAATCCTGCACCAACACTCTGAACAAATGTGAAAGAGAAGAAAGCATATCTTAGGGTATTTCTGTCGATATATCCCAAGGATAGCCCGCCCACGCCGGCGCCGGCTACTTCTTTCTGAAGTTTGAAAAACTCGGCAAAAATGGTTTGATTTATTATCAGAATGACCGCCAGGAAAACGAAGAAACTGATGAGTATAACAATACTATACATCCCCATTTCTGATCGTCTTTGCTGTTCTATAAGTTTTATCTGCTCTATTTCTCTGGCTGCTGCATAGAATGTGTCGGAGGTATTGCCACCCATATCGAGTGCCTGATTTATGGTTAGTACGGCCCTCTCTACGGGAGGTGATTTTAATCTCTTTGAAAAATTAATCAGAGCCTCCTTAATCGATATGCCCCAGGAGAGCTGAGCATTCATCACCTTTATCTCTTTGCTTAGAGGTCCATAATCTCTCTTAGAAGCTGCTTTTATGGCGTCGAAAACTGTCATCCCGGATGCTGTTGAGCTACCTATCTCCCTGAGAAAATCCGGGAGTTTTTCCTCTATTTTTCTCTTCCTCCTGAGATGGTAATAATTGTAGAAACCTATCGGACCGAGAGAAGAGAGGATGGCTATGAGTATGAAGTCCACGGCATTATCTAATGGAAAATCAAGCTTGCCGAGAAATATCATGATGGCTATAACGCAGAAAGCCACACTGGGAAATGCACTTATGAGTATCACGGGTAAATCCTGTCTACCCTGCTTGTATACCCTCTTCACGTTGTATCTTCTTCTTTTCATTACATTTTTCCCTATCATGCCTCCACCGACACAGATTTCATTAGCATGTAAAAACCAAAGTATGCTGCAGGTAGTATGAAGAAGGACAAGAGATAAATAAAGTCGAAAGGAATGGCGCCACCACTCGATGTCAAACTCATCGTCGATATGATTATCACGAGGAATAGAGGCATTGCTATAACAGATATGACAAATATCTCTGCAACCACTGCGAGAGATTCCAAACTTTTCTTTCTCTCTATCAGATCAAGTTGCATGTACTTTTCGACAACGTTCTTAAGATACATGTTAAGGTCACTACCCGATTGAATTGTTGATATTATGCCCTGAATAAAATCCTTGAACTTCCTCGAGGGAGACCTTTCCATTGCATGCTTCAGAGCGGTTATTGTATCCACACCCATCAGGTAAATTTCCTTGGCTATCTTTCTGAATTCCTTTTGGATTTCACCATAAAGGTCCACATTTGATAACCTTTTGAATATCTCCGCCGGTGATAACCCTGCGGATGACATCGTTGCTATAAAGTTCACAGCATAGGGTAGAAGCACATCTATCTTTCTGGCTCTCGCCTTTGCTTTTGATTCGGGTAAGAAGAGGAAGTAGGAGGAGATGATAAGTACAGACATTACAGGAAGCAAAAAGACCAGTGCCCTTGCCATATTCGATGGAAGCAGTATGTAGATAGTCAGAGAGATGATGAGGGTGCTTATGAAAACCAGGATCGAGGTGACTATGGTCATTGAGTAGTACTCCTCATAGGTCATCCTTATATCAGCCATCTCCATGAGACGATCTCTATCTTCATCGTATATTTTCATCCTCTTGAATACATCCCTGAGAATCCTTTTGCAGAATCTGCTGTAGGGGCTTGACCTCACTTACTTCCCCCTCCTCAAACTCAGAAGTTTAAGTATACCCCTCTCCTCAGTTTTCTTATTTTCTTCTATCATCTCAATTTTTTTGATCCTCTCATATTCCTCTCTCTTTTCATCTTCATGTATTCTCTTCAATGCCGCTCCCGGGTCTTTGAGAACAGATTCAGGATCCTTATAATACTCTGCTATTATGGCCCCGACTTCCTTGTATGATCTAACTTTGTTGTCTATCATCCATTGCAGAACCTTCATTCTGTTTTCCATCTCTTTTTTCAATCTCTTTTCATCCCAGTCGTTCACCAATCTTATATTTGTCAGAATCTTGCTGTTGCCCGTGAACTCAAATCTGTCATCGACTTTGGATATCCAACGGAAGGGCTGCATGAATATCAGCTGCTTTGTGTCCGGGTCCATCTTTATTATCTCCGTGACGTTCGTTATTCTTCTTATCAGTTTACCTCCTACCGGTATAGCATTTATGAAAACAATTATGTCGAGAGATGTGAGGAGAGCCCTTGGTAGTGAAATCGGTGGATTTTCCAATCTCTGTATAAGAGTGTGTATATTTCCGGCGTGGATGGTTGCATAGGATGTGTGCCCTGTGGCCATCGCCTGGAAAAGAGAATACGCCTCTCTTCCTCTTACCTCTCCAACTATTATCACTCTTGGTCTCTGCCTCAGCGCAGCTCTGAGCAGATCAAACATGTCTATGTCTTTTCCACTTTTTTCTCCCTCTGTCATCGAGAAACCTTCCCTTGTGGTTCCAGCAATCCAGTTTTTGTGAGGCAGATTCACTTCTCTTGTATCCTCTATAGATACGATTTTGTGGGATGGGGGTATAAACAGAGATAAAGCATTCAGTGCCGACGTTTTTCCACTGGCTGTACCTCCACAGTACAGAATCGAAGCACCGTGTTCTATGGCCAGCCAGAAGTATGCAGCCATCTCCAGAGACATGGTACCGTTCTCTATCAGGTCAACAGGCGTCAGAGGATCATCTCTGAATCTTCTTATGGTGAATGTTGATTCATCGGTTACGGTTTTGGATAGCGTCGCCTGGAGCCTGGAACCATCCGGCAGTTTCCCATCAACTATTGGTGCATAAACGGATATCTGTTTTCCACAAATCTGAGCGAGCCTGACAACAAAGGAGTCCAGTTCCTCTCCATTTTCAAATTTTATATTCGTCTCTATTGACTGGTATTTTCGATGATGCACAAATATGGGAACGCTGTGACCATCGCATGAGATATCCTCTATCTCACTATCCTTCATTGGGATGTCTATCCTGCCATAACCGATAAAATCTCTCATTATATAGTAGAAGATCCTGTCCCTTGACCCTTCTGGGATAACAATATCATTATCCTTTATTATCTGGTCAAGTGCTCTTTCAAGGATGATTTGTTTCTCTTTCTCGCCAACATCAAATACCGGTATGTCCGCAAGGAGTTTGAAAAGCCTTATTATTTCATCCTTAAGTTTTTTTTCCTCATCAGAAAGTTCGGGTTCCCTGACGATATACCGGTATTCTTTGAGTTTCTTGTCAAAGATGATGAGTCTGCACCCCAGACCCTTCCAGCCAAAGCCCTTCTTTTCGTCCACAATTTCCTCATTTTCCGATAACCCTTCTTTCTTACCTTCTTCTGTTTGCGGATAGCTTATTTCTTCAACCTTTGCTGTGGAGGGGGTGCTGAAAGGAGGATTCTGGAGGACTCTGTTATCTACAACTCTTTCCTCACCTTCCAGACCAAGGGACCTTCTGGCATCATCCACATCGAACATCACTGCTCCTATCTCACTATCTGTTCGAACAGGAATTTCTTCTATCCTTTTCAGGGAAGTTGCAGAGAAAGGAGGAGTTATCAGAAGTTCTTCAACCCCGTTAACATTTTCAAAAATCAGGAAAGGTAGTTCACTTCGATCCACCATCAGGAAACTATCATTCTCTTCTGTGCACTGGATTTTGCTTACGTCCACTCCAAGAAAACCACCATGTTCACTACTCCAGTCAATCTCTCTGTCATCTGTAGAAGTATCGGGTTTGTCACGGAGGGCGGAGGGTTTTCTTTTTTCAAGGTTATCTATAATCGAATGTATAAACTTCAACTTTCCCTCTCTATCATCTATTTCCATGTTCACCAACCGTGCATCCCTTCTTCCAAACATGAAGGTTTTTCTCGTATAATAAATATTTCGTTTGATGAAAAGAGGTGAGTGGATGGTTTTTTGGAGATCTGCACTTTGCAGATAAGGGGTTAAAGTGATGGTTCACACAGAAATAACGCAACCCTTAAATAAGGTGATAAAATATGCCCGAAGTGAGCTGGTTGGTGAGCAAAAATGAGCCTCGGGATGAATTCATTCAAGAGAGCATTATGGATTTATCATATGAACACAGGAAGTTGCAATGGCTGTGATATAGAAATAATTGCTGCATTAACACCGAGGTACGACGTTGAAAGATTCGGTATAAAACTTGTGGGAACACCGAGACATGCAGATGTTATCGCTCTGACCGGTCCTGTTACGGCAGATATGGTTGATAAGGTGAAAAGAATCTACGAGCAGACGCCAGATCCAAAGGTTGTACTGGTTGTTGGTTCGTGTGGTATATCTGGAGGGGTCTTTCACGAATCATATCATCTTGCTGGACCGGTAGACAAAATCATACCAGATGGCACCTTTGTTTATGTTCCGGGTTGTCCACCGAGACCAGAGGCGATAATACAGGGTGTAATAAAGGCATGGGAACTTCTGGAGGAGATGGATGGGGGTAAAAAGAATGAAAGAACTGCTCGAAAAGTTGAAAGAAAAGAAGATTAAATTTGAAATCAGGGAGAGGGAAGAGGGAGTAAAAAAGAAAGGAAAGAGAAAGACCGTCCTCGTTTACACTCCACGAGAGAATCTTAGAGATATTGTAAAAATGCTCATCGAGACATCCGAAGATTTCCCTCATTTTTCCGTATGCTCATTTGCCGATTATGGGGACTATGTCGAACTGAACTACCATTTCTCCACCGGATATGGTAAACCTCTCCAGGAGACAAACGTCATTCTCAGAGTAACATTAAAGAAAGATGACTTAAGGGTTCCAACCCTTACAGATCTTGTACCTGCGACAATATTTTCTGAAAGAGAGATAAAAGAAATGACCGGCATAGAGATAGAAAACATACCTGATGGAAGACACATGTTCCTGACCAAGGACTTCCCGGATGGTGTGTATCCATGGAGAAGAGATGAGACCGCACCGAAGGAAACGAGAAAGATGTATGAGGTGTGGAAATGAAGTATGAGATACCTATTGGCCCCATACATCCTGCTCTTAAAGAGCCAATCCTGCTTCAGTTAACTGTGGAAGGGGAAGAAATCAAAGATGTCGATGTCATAGCGAGCCAGAACCATAGAGGTATAGAATGGATAGGGATGAACAGAAACAATCCTGTCCAGAGCATCTACATAGCCGAGAGAATCTGTGGCATATGTAACATCTCTCATCCTGCTGCTGTGATACTTGCCGTGGAAGAAGCAATGAACATGGATGTACCAGATAGGGCACAATACATAAGAGTTATACAGTGTGAACTCGAGAGAATCCATTCTCATCTGCTCTGGGCAGGCGTCGCCGCACACGAAATAGGCTTCGATTCGCTACTTCATTATACCTGGAAAGTCAGAGAGAAGGTGATGGATATACTCGAACTGGTTAATGGAAACAGGGTCACTAAAGCTATAATGATGTATGGTGGAGTCAGGAGAGATATCAAGAAGGAGCATATTCCCAAAATAAAGAAAATGCTTGAGTATTATAAAGAAGGTTTTGATAAACTGGCAAAATTCTTCCTTGAAGATAAAACCATAGAAATGAGAACGAGAAATGTTGGCATACTTACAAAGGAAGATGCCCTGAAACTCGGCGCCATTGGGCCAACGGCGAGGGCGAGCGGAGTTAAAAAGGACGTGAGACAGGACCAGCCATACTTCGCATACCCTGATTTCGATGTGAAAGCAATAACCCCTGATATGTTCACGGGAGAGGTTGTTGGAGATACATATGACAGGATAGTTGTTAGATTGCTGGAAGTCAAACAATCTGTGGAAATCATAGAGAGAGCGCTGGATGAGATGCCTTCTGGTGATATACTGGCTGAGCCAAAACTCGTAAAACTCCTGATGGACCTGAAGAAAGCGGAGGGCGAAGGCGTGGGCAGGCATGAAGCCCCAAGAGGAGAGGTCATACATTACGTTAAACTCAAGAAAGATTTTGAGCCATTTTTCTCCTGGAAGGTGAGAGCACCAACATACAGCAACATCATGTCATGGATACCGATGCTCAAGGGTTGCCAGATTGCGGATGTACCAATAGTTGCTGCATCCATAGATCCGTGCATATCCTGTACAAACAGGGTTATAAGGATAAACAATGATGGTAAAAGAGAAATTATAGGTGGGGATGAACTTCACAGATTGTCTGTTAAGAAAACAAAAAGATTGCTGGAGGGAGGGAGTTAAGTATGAAATTCACCTTTATCCCGGAGCTGTTCAGACAGCTTTTCAGCAAACCATATACCAATCTCTTTCCCGTGAAATACGCACCCGTCTCCATCAAAGAAACCCTGGAAAAGGTGGAGAAAGGCGAAATCAAAATAACCCCTCCTGTTGAAATACCCGATAAGGAGACTTTCAGGGGAAAAATACAGTATGATAGGGAGAAATGCATAGGGTGCAGACTCTGTATAAAAGTCTGTCCTGCAAAGGCCATAGAGTTCAAGGAGGAGGAAAAGAAAATCAGGATATACGTTGGCAGATGCATATTCTGCGGGCAGTGCGTGGAGATATGTCCAAAGAATGCTCTCTCGCAGGGTGAGGAGTTCCTGATGGCGGATACAAACAAAGTTAACGAAAACTGGATAGTCGAGTAAAGATATCTCACAGCTTCTGTAATCTTTCCATCCAGTCTTTCTCTTTCAAGATATTGATAAGTTTCTCACCCGCTCTTCTAACCTCCTCGCTCAGATTACCTTCAAATTTTTTCGGCTGTATACCGATGATAACAATTTCTTTCACAAATTCTTTCAGATATCCCACAAAAACCGATAGAGGGATGGAGTGCGTGGATAGAGTGAATCTGTCTATTTTCTCCTCATCTATAATCCTTATCTCTCCGGGCTCTATCCCCATATCCGCTGCATCCACTATAACAATCCTTTCCGGTTTGAGTCTCCTTATCTCAGATGTGAAATTCTCAGGAACGGTCCCGCAGTCCAGAGACAACCATCCTTTCGCTTCAAAATTTCTCGCCACCCATGAGCCTATGAAATCATCACCACCGAATCTGTTACCTATCCCGATGAGGAGATTCATGTGATTTCCCATTCACAGCATGCTTTTAAACCCTGCTGTAATTCCTCTGCTTACCATGAAAATCGAAATCTCTCACGGCGCCGGCGGAAAGAAGATGGATGCTCTCATCAAGAATCACGTGATGAAATACTTTAGAACAGGAAAAGCCGAGGTTGGACTTGATGCCTTGGATGATGCTGCCGTAATCGATGGCATAGTGTTCACAACAGATAGCCATACTGTCAAGCCTCTATTTTTTCCTGGTGGCGATATAGGTTCTCTCTCGGTTTCGGGAACCGTAAATGATATCGCTGTCGTTGGAGCAAAACCTCTTGCTATATCTTCTGCATTCATTATTGAAGAAGGTTTTAGCATGGATGATTTTGAAAAGATACTCAGGAGTATGAAAGAGACGGCAGATAAGGCGGGGGTTGAGATTGTCACAGGCGATACAAAGGTTGTTGAGAAAAATTCTCTTGATGGGATGATAATAAACACATCCGGTATAGGGATAAAGAGTGAAGAACTGGAACATAACTTTGAGACCGTAAATCGATACAGAAAAATGGAAACTCCATGGCTGCTTGACTCGAATCTCAGAGAGGGGGACAGGATAATTTTATCAGGATACATAGGAGACCATGGTATTGCCATACTCTCATCAAGAGAGGGTTACGATTTTCATGTCGACATCAAATCCGATGTTGCTCCGGTAAATAAACTGGTGGAGAGAGCTCTCAAAGTAGGCGGAGTCGTCGCAGCAAAGGACCCGACAAGAGGAGGAATCAGCAATGCCTTGAATGAGTGGGCAGAGAAGAGTAAAATCGGTATCCTTGTGGATGAAAATTCGATTCCGGTCAGAGATGGTGTGAGGGCTGCATGTGAGATGCTGGGTATAGATGTTTATTCAATTGGCAACGAGGGTAAGGTGCTTTTTGGAGTTGTTGGCGAAAAGGCAGAGGAGATACTGGAAGAAATAAGAAAGGACCCTCTCGGAAAAGATGCAGAGATAATAGGTGAGGTCAGCAAAGAATATGGAAAAAAAGTTATTCTCAGGACAGGTATAGGTGGAAAGAGAATCCTGTCAAAGCCAGTTGGAGACCCTGTGCCCCGGATATGCTGAAATCATCTCTATATTTATGTAAGGTCACATCTCTTTTCGAGTGATCTCAAACACATAGATGGTTTCAAAGAAAATATGTTTCTGTTTCATAATCTTAAAACTGTAAATCTCCTTGTAACACTCCATTATCCCATCTACATCTGTGAGACTGCTCATGACCATGTAAATTTTTCCACTCTCTGTAAGATATCTCCACGCATCTCTGAGAAACCTATCTATGACCTTTCTTCCTCCTTCTCCACCATCCCATGCTCTGTCTTCGCCTTCCGTCGGCAGATAAGGGGGGTTAAATGTTATAATATCGAACTTTCCATCAACATTCTCAAACAGGTCACTTTTCATGCATTTTATTTTCAATCCGTTAGATTTCGCATTGAACATCGTGTTCTCCACAGCTTTATCGTTTATATCAACAGCCACAACATCGCATCCTGACTTTGCAAGGTGGAGAGCCACTATTCCGCTTCCACACCCCATATCAAGAACCCTTTCATCCCCCTTTACGTCTATGGATTCTACGAGCATGTAACTATCATCTGATGGCTCATACACTCCGGGAAAGACCTTTATCCTGATATCAGGCATCACTTTCATCAGAGAAAAGTATAAGTTCATCTAATTTATACATTAACCGGGATGGGATGAGAACAGAGGCATTACTCCTGGGCATGATAATGGTCATTATATGTATAGCATGGAGCCTGCAGGCGGACGCAAAGGATATAATTGTGGATAAAAGTGGAGGGGGAGACTTCACGACCATATCTGAAGCAATAGAGAATGCTGTTGACGGAGACAGAATTATTGTAAGACCAGGAATCTACCAGGAGAATGTTCTGGTTGATAAGAATGTATCCATAGAAGGGGAGAACAGGGAAACCACCGTTATAGAGGCATCGAGCGATGGGCACACGGTTAAACTATACAAACTGACTCACTGCACAATTTCCAATCTTACCATTCGGAGTGCTATCGGCACAGGAAATGATAACATCTATCTGGATGAATGCAGCAATGTAACCATATGCGATTGCACAATCAGAAACAGCGCAAGCAGCGATGGAATATCTCTCTACAGATGCTCTTACATAACCATCACAAACTGTTCCATTCTGAGCAATAAACAGGGTAATGGAATATTTTTCATTTTCAGTTCTAATTGTGTTGTGAAGAATAACAACATATCGGGAAATCTGGTCGGTATATTTTTGCAGTATCAGTCATGTGACAATACAATCTCCGGCAATATCATAAAAGAAAATGGATACATAGGAGTAAGAATCTCAGCATCCGGCACATCTACATACAGCCCATCCGGAAATGTGATAACCGAAAACATTTTCACTCTTAACGGACAGAACGCTGAGGATACCACAGATGGACTGAATTTCTGGTACAATCCAGAAACGAAGCGAGGTAACTACTGGGATGATTATCAGGGGGAGGATGCAGATAATGATGGTATAGGGGATACACCTTATCAGATTCCAGGAGGTAATAATCAGGATATCTACGTCCTCGGATTCTTCCAGAGTGGTGGAGCATCTCAAAATAAAAAACCTGTTGCTAACGCTGGCGGAGATTATTACGGCGAGGTTAACAAACCGGTATATCTGGATGCATCAAAGAGCTACGACTCGGATGGATACATAGTCTCTTACACATGGGACTTTGGCGATGGAACAAGCGGAAGCGGCAAAAAAGTTTCCCATACATACGCGGCGCCGGGCGATTATACAGTCACTCTTACTGTTGAAGATGATGATGGCGCGGTGGATACAGATACAGCGGTGGTCCACATTTATGAGACGATAATGAATCTTAAACCGGTGCCTATCATCACAGTGAAAAGCCATGCACATGTCGGAGAACTCATTGAATTCAACGCCTCCAAAAGCTATGACCCGGACGGTGGTATAATAAGTTATGTATGGAAATTTGGAGACGGAAAAGTAGATTACGGAAAAACCGTATTTCATTCCTACTCTACTCCAGGAGTTTACAGAGTGGAACTTGTGGTGGTTGATAATGGTGGATTTTCAAATTCCACAACCAGGAACATTACCATATACTCCTCATCGTCAGGCGGCGCCGGCGTGAAGGCACATCTATCTATAGAGCCGGATACAGCGTATGTCAACTCCATAGTTATATTCAATGCAACAGGAAGCGAGGGAGAGATAGAGGCATATATATGGGAATTTGGTGACGGAAATAACCTGACAACCTCCTCTCCAGTATGCAATCACACCTACAGCAAGCCAGGAACCTACTTTGTTAATCTGACCGTTGTGGGACCAGATGGTGGTACGGATAGAATTTCAGATATTGTGGTCATCAGAGAAAACTGGAAGAAAGATACTCCAGGTTTTGGTATCCCTCTTGCTTTACTCTCCCTTATCATCATTGCAATCATGAGGAGGAGAACATGAACAGATATGGAGTGGTTGGAGTCATTGAGGCGGTTCTCCTGATAGGGCTGTTTGCCGTTATTCTGGCAACTCTCCAGGTTACATATATACCTGAACTTATGAAAAGTAGAGAGGCAGAGCATATGGATACGGTGAAAAACCAGTTCTTTCAGCTTAAGATGGTTGTTGATATGCATGCTGTCAGCAGGTCGAATTTTTCCATCACCGTTCCCCTGACTCTCGGGAGCAGAGAGCTTCCCTACTTTGTGACAACGAGAGCAATAGGAAGCGTTTCCATCATCGAGAATGCCTTCGAAATATCCATACAAAACGCGACCGGATACACAAATCTCTCACTGGGCATCATAAAATATGAAGCCAGAAATGCCTACTATGTACCTCAAACATATATCTTTGAGAATGGAGCGATAGTACTGTCTCAGGACGACGGGACAGACTCTCTGCTCTCTCCACCTACAATTAATGTGAACAGCGTTGCAAATCTGATAAACGTGAATCTGCTTGCCGTCAATATTACTGGATATGCAAACAGAACCAGCGAAACAGGCGTTGATACCACATATATAAGAACAAACTATTCCTCATACTCTTCTATTGATATCTCCGACGTCAGCAACCTGACCATATTTACATCCTATCCTGAGCCTTGGTTTAGATTCCTCAATTACACCATGGAGAATGTTGTGATAACAGAGTATGCTGACAGGGTACAGATTAAACCTAAAGCCGGATATCAGATGAACATCCATCTTGATATAGTGAATATCTATGCCCAGATAGGCAGAGGATGGATAGGTAATATATAGGTTGCCTATTATGTATAAAGGAGAGGAGTTGTGTGAATCCTGAGATGTATCCGCCTGACATGAAAGAAATTCATCCGGAGGATGTATTCAGAACAGAGATACCTGGCTTCGATGAACTCTTCTCACTTGGCGGTATACCCAGAGGAAATATCGTTCTCATTGCAGGCGGCCCCGGCGCCGGGAAGAGCACATTCTGCAGGCAGATATGCAACAACGCCTCCCTCAGAAAACAGCACTGCCTCTACGTGAGCTTTGAAGAAAATGTGGAAAAGATAGAGAGAAGCATGATAGCATTTGGATGGGATGTTGAAAAATTTGAACAGGAGGGTCTTCTGGTCATTCAGAAGATGAATCCTCTTGATATCCTCCGTATAAAGTTTGGTTCCATAGAGGGCGGGGAGTCGGCTACAGAAATATCAATGAAAATAGAACCCATCACCATTCCGAGAGGATTTAAACCGGATGTGATAGTTGTGGATTCTCTGACGG
>JAGGWT010000069.1 GCA_021163455.1 Thermoplasmata archaeon
GAAAATGTATCTGAATTTGGTGTTGTCAGGATAGAAAGCGATGGCAGGATAACCCAGTTTGTCGAAAAGCCAAAGCCAGAGGATGCACCTTCCAACCTCATCAACGCCGGCGCCTACTGCATGGAGAAAGGAGTACTGGACTACATAGATGATCCTAATAGATTAATATCCATGGAGCAGGAAGTATTTCCGAGAATCATAGAAGATGGAAGAAAGTTCTACGGATACAGGATAGAAGGATTCTGGATAGATGTTGGCAGGATAAATAGTTATATCGAGGTGAATAAAATACTGCTAAGGAGGCAAGGCAAGAGATTTCTCATAGGGAATAACTGTGAAATAGAAGGAGAGTTGCAGGATTCGAGTGCAGGAGACGATGTTGAGATAGGGAAAGGATCTAAGGTGATCTCATCTGTCATCCTAGACAACGTAAAGATAGGGAGGAATGTCCAGATAGAAAATTCTGTTATTGGTGAGAGTTGTATCATAAGAGATGGGGCTAAAATAATAAACAGCGTGATCGGGGATGAAGAGGAGATAGGTGAAGGCAGGATAGTAGAGGGAGAGAGGGTCTGGACAAAACCCATACCAGAGGGATATCCCGATAAGCAGATAGGAAATGTAGTTAGGGTATGAAAATATACGTGGATTACAGGGAAAGAGAATTGGTAAATTTGCTTAGAGAAAAATTCAGAGAAATTGAAGAGACCAATTTGAAGGTTGGAGATATTGTTTTAACCTTTGATGACTACGCAGTGATTCTGGAGAGAAAGAGCGCTCCCGATTTTATCGAATCTGTAAGATCAAACAGGCTGTGGGAGCAACTGCTCAAAATGGTAAAGACGGAGGAGATTTTTGGCAAACCTGTCGAGAGAAGAATCCTGCTCCTGCATGGCAGTATAAGAGAATTGATGCTTTATGAGTTCGATGAGAGGTTATGGGCAAGTTTATCGGGAGCCTTTATGGAGACAGTTTATGTTTATGGAGTACCCATATTCTTCATAGAAGATGACCGGGCTGTACCCACCTTTATCAGAATACTCGTGGATAGAGAGAAAAGGAAAGCAAACGAATCTCTGCCAAAGGAGAGATGGTTCAGAAAAAGACTGAGCGAGATTCCAGAAAAGGATGAGAAGATATATCTCCTGTCGTCCATACCAGGTATAGGAAACGAACTTGCGAAAAATTTGCTCAGGCATTTTGGGAGTATAGAAAAGATTGCGATTGCTAGCATAGAGCAACTGATGATGGTGGATGGAATCGGAAATAAGAAGGCTGAGCAGATATACAATATCTTTCACTAGATTGCTCGATAAATAAAAATACCCTTGACCTATTAAGCCAAAAACATGACAAAGCTATTCGGAACAAACGGGGTTAGAGGCGTCGTCAACCAGGATATGAACAGTGAGCTGGCACTCAATCTCGGGAAAGCAATAGGAACATATTACGCAAAGAAAAAGGAGAGACCCTTCATCGCAATAGGTACAGATGCAAGAATATCAAATCACATGTTGAAATCAGCCTGTATCTCCGGATTGTTATCCGTAGGTTGTAATGTCGAAGACCTTGGTATCCTACCAACTCCAACCCTGCAATATGCAGTAAAAGAGAAAAACTACGATGCTGGAGTGATAATTACAGCCTCTCACAATCCTCCGCAGTTCAACGGTATAAAGGTTGTAGATGGCGATGGCACCGAGCTGGCAAAGGAGCAGGAAGAAGAGATAGAAGATATCTACTTCTCAAAGAACTTTAGAATCGTCTCCTGGGATAAAGTCGGTCAGCTCTCATCCTGGGATGGTGCCATCGAGTTGTACATAAACGGCATACTCTCAAAGGTGGATGTTGAATCCATCAGAAGCGCAAATCTCCATGTGGTTCTCGATTGCGGAAATGGCGCCGGCGGTGTTGTTGCGCCAGAGCTTTTAAGAAGATTAGGTTGTAAATTGACAACTATTAATTGTGAACTCGATGGTTTATTTAGAGGAAGACCCTCCGAACCTATACCCGAAAATCTAGGAGAATTGATGAAGAAAGTGAAAGAGGTTAACGCTGATCTCGGAGTTGCTCAGGATGGGGATGCAGACAGAGCCATATTTATAGATGAAAATGGAAACTATGTGTTTGGAGATCAGAGTTTAACCATGGTAGCCAGATATATTGTCAGGGAGAAAGGAGGAGGAACTGTTGTTACACCCGTCTCCACATCCAGTGCACTGGAGGATGTCGTTACCAGAGAGGGTGGAAAAGTCGTATATACTAAGGTGGGCTCTCCGATTGTGGCAAGGGTTATGAAAAAGCTGGGCGCCGTCTTCGGCGGAGAAGAAAATGGTGGATTAATATTTCCAGAGCATCAGTATTGCAGAGATTCCGCGATGACTATAGCTAAAGTTCTTGAAATCCTGTCAAAGGAAGGTAAGAGACTCTCTGAAATTATACAGGAGTTGCCGAGATATGAACTGGTGAAACTCAAGACGGCCTGTCCTAATGAAAAGAAGGAAGAAGTTCTGGAAAAAATAAAGGATATTGCAAAGAATGAAAACGCAAGGAAAATAGACGAAACTGATGGCGTGAAAATTTATACAGATGATGGATGGGTTCTGGTAAGACCGTCTGGAACAGAGCCTATATTCAGAATCTTTGCCGAATCAAAAGAAAGAAAAAGGGCAGAGGAGCTTGCCAGCCGTTACAAGAGCTATGTGGAAAGATTTGCTACTGGAACTTCCTGATGAATGCTGCATACAGCACTACTGCCGCAATAGCTATTAAGAAGCCAAATCCAGGTGTGGCTCCCTCGGATACCCCCTCCATTTCCATGATATCCACGATGTGAGCGGAAAAGCTGGGTATGGATACCAGCACCTTTATACCATTTTCACCTGCAACAATAAGATACGCCGCACTATCTCCTGTCATGTTCAGGAGTTTATCAATATCTTCGATCATGGAGATACTCTCGTTATCGAGTTTGACCGTTATGTTTTTGGATGGATCCATTATCTTATCGCTCACATCGATGACAATGATTTTTCTCTCCCCTTTTCCTTTGATCAGTATTCTAACCTTTCCCTTAGAGATGTTGGTGCTCAGATTCACGTCCTCGAAGGTAACATCATCGGTCTCGTTTTCATCTCCTATTGTAACCACAGAACATATCTTTCCTTCCCCTATAGCCCTGTGTATCTTCTCCTCATAGGTCTTCTGGAATGTAAATTTCACGCTAACCTCCGGCTCCGGGTGCGCCAGGAAAATAATTGTAGCGTTTTTGTTCAGGCTCACATTCACATAACCATTTCCAACATGCAGGAAATCTCCTTCACCACATATGATGACTTTTCCCTCTATTCCACCGGATATCTCTGTGATGTTCTCTCCTAGGAGAGAAGCTGATACATTGCTGGAAAGTACCATTGTCACGACTGTATCTGCTGTGGCTTTTATCTTCAAAAGAGATGCAGGATTGTCATGCACCTCAATCATTGCATTGTTTCCTTTTACCCTCCACACAGCTCCATGAACGCTTGGAGGTGTTTTTTCTGTGAAATTGGAAACATACACGAAGTTGAATACCGTTATGTTAACTTCTCTTACTATGGTATAATCTATGATGTCTCCCTCATCATATAGGAATCTGACAAAGCTTCCCGCACAGTAACCGTTCTCATAAGACAGTCTCCCAACAAATCTGTGATCTTCCTTCATCTCCTGGAATTTTTTGGTCACATTCTTCCACATTTCTTTGAATTTCTCGCTTGTTTCGTTGAATTTTTCCTGCCACTTTTGCTGCCATTTGTTCCACTCTTTCTCCATCTGGGTTTCATTGAAGTTGAACATGTGAGCAAATCTCTCTTGCCATTTATCTTTCAACTCCGTCAGATTTTCAAAAGGATTTGGCCAGTTCATGCTGGAATGATCCCATGGCATGGACACGGTATCTATTGATTCAGCGATTTCTGTACCAATACCTGTGAGCATAAGCATCGCAATTACTACACCAAATATACCACCCCATCTCCCTGTCATCAACACAAAACATAACAGTCTGATTTAAAAACCTTACCTCTCTTATCCTGACCGATGGATTGTGTCTCAGGGATGATACTAACGAAAGAGGGCATGGAGAAAGGTTACCTTATATACAGCGACAGCAGGATAGTGGAAAGAGGAAAAGTTAGCCCTCCTATCAGGCCCAAGGTAAGGGGGTATATTATACCAAGACCCATAAACTCTCATACGCACATCGGGGATGCTTTTATAAGAAAGAAGGTTGAGAATCTACCCAGAGATATAGAAAAACTGGTTGCGCCGCCGCATGGATTAAAACATGTTTTACTGGAAAAAGCCGATAGAGATGAGATTATCTGCGGAATGAAGGAAAAGTTGAGGGAGATGGAGAAAACAGGTATATCAGCATTCTGTGATTTCAGAGAGGGGGGTAAAGAGGGTGTCAATATCCTGAAAAAGGTGCTGGAAGAGTTTAATCTGAAAGGTATTATTCTGTCTAGGCCAAAATCTCTTGAATTTGACGAGAATGAGGTTCTCGATCTGCTTATGATATCAGATGGCATTGGTCTCAGCAGCGTATCTGATTGGGATTACGAGGAAATAAAAAGTATCGCTTCTCTGGCAAAAGAAAAAGGGAAATTGTTTGCAATTCACGCAAGTGAGAGAGTTCGAGAAGATATTGATAAAATCCTCGACCTGAAACCGGATTTTTTGATTCACATGAATAAAGCGAACCAGGACGATCTGGAGAAAGTTAAGGAGGAAGATATTCCAATAGTTGTATGTCCAAGGTCCAATGAATTCTTTGGCTTAAAACCGAATCTGGAATTGTTCAGAAAAGTTGGTATAGAACTGTCACTGGGAACCGATAATGCAATGATATCCTCTCCAGATGTTTATGAGGAGATGGTATGGATAAAGAGAAATTTTGAAGGTTTCTCTATTGAGGAATTGCTGAAGATGATAACTTACAATCCCGGAAAGATTTTTGATGTGAAGTTTCCGGAATTTGTTGAAAATGAGCCTGCTGATTTTGTTGTGCTCGATACAAAATCTTTAAAACCGATATTAGTTTCAGTGTCAGAGGCTGATACACCATGAAGGTTAAGGATGTTATGAACAGAGAGCCTGTGGTTGCGTATGTACCTGGTACGGTGAGAGAGGTACTGAAGATTCTTGCAAAACATGATATATCAGGCGTTCCAGTTCTTAAAAGAGGGACACGCCAGCTTGCCGGGATGGTTACTAGGAACGATATATTCAAAAATCCAGATGAGGAGCAACTGGCAATAGTAATGAATCCTTCTCCATATACTGTAAAGGAAGATGACGATATAAAGATTGCAGCAAGGGTCATCTATGAGAATAAGATTCATTGCCTGCCTGTCCTTGATAAAGATAATAATCTAGCAGGTGTAGTAACACCTGATGATCTCTTGAGAGTTATAGAGAAGACTGACGAGAGATATGTCCGAGATTTTTACACGACATCATGTGTACCAGTATACCAAGAAACTCCTTTACCGACTCTTATGGAGATAATAAGCATAACAAATGAGAGTGCTCTTCCTGTACTGGATGATGAAGGAAGACTGGCAGGAATCGTGACAGATGGTGACCTCTTCAAGCTCAGCCATATAAAGGAGAGTGTATCCAAATCCGAGTTTGGTCTCGGAGACGATGAAGATGCCTGGACATGGGAAGGTATAAGAGATGTTCTCAGGTTGTACTATTCCACGTCAAAAATCGACCTTCCATCTGTCCCTGTGAAAGAGGTTATGGTCAAAGAAGTTGAAAAGGCGACCATGAAAACCCCAATATCAGAGGCTGCGCACACGATGCTCAGGAAGAAAATAAATCAGTTACCTGTTGTCAAGAGCGATGACAGACTCGTTGGTATGGTGACAGATATAGAGTTGATGAGAGCAATTTATGAAGACTGAAGATAACATGAGCAAAGACAAGTATGATAAGATAATCTCTCTGGCGAAGAGGAGAGGCATTCTTAACCCGTCTTTTGAGATATATGGAGGTGTGGCCGGATTCTACAGTTATGGACCTCTTGGCTCCATAATAAAAAGGAACATAGAGAATGTATGGAGAGGTTTCTATCTATTCAGAGAAGGGTTTATTGAGATAGATACTCCAACGATAACGCCTTATGAAGTTTTGAAAGCATCTGGACATGTTGATGAGTTCACAGACCTTACTGCGATCTGTGATTCGTGTGGCAGATATTTTAAAGCAGAGGACATAGAAAAGGATGGAAAGTATATTTGCCCTGTTTGTAACAGAGAAATTAAAAATTTGAAATACACCAATCTGATGTTTCAGACAAAAATAGGAGTGGGAGACGAAAGAAGAGCTTTTCTGAGACCAGAGACTGCGCAGGGGATATTTACCGAGTTTCACAACCTTTACAGATTTGTAAGAGAAAAACTACCTTTTGGAGTTATACAGATAGGAAGAGGATATAGAAACGAGATCGCTCCCAGACAGGGAGTGATAAGACTAAGAGAATTTTCCATGGCTGAAGCAGAGATATTTTTCGATCCGGAGAATAAAAAACATAGCAGGTTTGAGCAGGTAAAGGATGAAAAAATTCCTCTGTTTATTGATGATAAAATCGAGAAAATAAGCGTGGGCGCCGCCGTGGAGAAGGGAATTATAGGGAATGAAGCACTGGCTTACTACATGCTTTTGACTTATAAATTCCTGATGGCATGTGGAATTAATGGAGATAAAATCAGATTCAGGCAGCACAGAAAAGATGAATTGGCTCATTATGCAAGAGAGTGCTGGGACGCTGAAATTTATTCTGATAGATTTGGCTGGATAGAATGTGTAGGTATAGCAGATAGAACCGCCTATGACCTCGAGAGTCACATAAAGCACAGCGGAGCCGACCTCTATGCAATAAAAAGACTCGAAACACCACAGGAGATAGAAGTTGAGAAGATAGAAGTAGATATGGGGAAGCTTGGCCCCCTGTTCAAGGAAAAGGCGAGAGTGATTAGAGAGAAACTCGAGAAACTTGACCCATCGAAATTTGAAGAAGAGATTGAAGTGGAGGTGGATGGGAAAAAAATCAAGATACCAAAAGATTGCTACAGGATTAAGAGAGTTAAAGAAAAGGTGAGTGTTGAGAGATTTATACCTCACGTAATAGAGCCATCATATGGTATTGATAGAATTTTCTTCCATGTTCTTGAGCATAACTATATGGAAACCACAAAGAAAGGAGAAGAGTACAGGGTGCTGAAACTTCCTTATCTGATTGCACCCATCAAAACAGGAGTTTTTCCTTTAGTGTCGGATGAGAGATTGTGCAAGATAGCCAGAGATATCCACGACACCCTAAGAAAAAACTGTATAGAGAGCTACTACGATGAATCAGGTTCTATAGGGAGGAGATATGCAAGGATGGACGAAATCGGAACGCCTTACTGTATAACTGTGGACTTTGATACACTTGAAGATAACACCGTAACAATAAGAGATAGAGACACGACTGAGCAGATTAGGATAAATATAGAGGAGCTTGTCAGCTTTTTCAAGGGAAAGGAATCAGAGTCCCTTTATAACATCCTCAATTACTGAGAGACCCTCGTTTATCTCTTCTGAGCTTATGGTCAGAGGAGGTCTGAATCTGATTCCTCTCGGTCCACATGCAAGCACCAAGATTCCCCTATCATACAGTAATTTTTTCACCTTATCTCTGATCTCGGGTGATGGTAAATCAAAGGCGCACATCAACCCTCTGCCCCTTGAGTTAGAGATCTTATCGGGATACTTCTCCTCTATTTCTCTGAGACCTTTTAACAGCACATCTCCCTGTTTTCGCGCATTATCAACGAGTTTCTCCTTTTCTATGACTTCAAGATATCTCTGACATCTCACCATGTCAACAAGATTTCCTCCAAACGTGGAATTGATTCTGCTAGAAACAGTAAAGA
>JAGGWT010000127.1 GCA_021163455.1 Thermoplasmata archaeon
CGATCTCTCCCGTGATACTCCTTCACAATAGAAGCAGGTAAATCCGAAAAGATTTAAACGGGCTTTTTTATAGGACTTACGAGGAGGTACTTTGATGGGTATAAATGCATCAGATGGGTATATCAATTTTTTTATCCTTGGAATGGATAGTGGAGGAAAGCTTATAGCATTTAACAAAAGATGTGAAGAACTAACAGGTTACAGGAGAGAAGAGGTTCTTCACAAGAAAATATGGAACACCATATTTCCGAAGGATTTGAAGAATAGATGGAGCGACATCTTCTCAAACAGATCATACCGGCTGGAAATCCCGATACTGACCAAGGACGGAAAAACCGTAGAACTTGTATGGAGCCCCATGCAGGTTGGTATAACAAGCAAGGAATTATGGCTGATAGGTGCAGAAAAATCGAAAGAGAACGAACTCTGGGAGATTCTTGAACTGGAAAAGGGAAGCAGGGGGGAGACGGAGAAAAAAACAGAGACAAAAACCAGCAAAAACGAAAAAACGAACCCGAACATCAAAACCAATCCAGGTAAGCCCTCTGAGGGAAAAATACCTGCAGCTGTAGAATCTGTGAAATATATGGAGGAAGCGATAAATCTTTTAGAAAATCAGTGGACAAAACTCAAGGAATATGCAAATCAACTCGAAAACCTTAGGTTAACGCTTGAGAGATACGCTGAGAGTCTGGAGAAAGAGAAGGAAAAACTTGACAGATACAGGGAAAACATAGAAAAGAAGATGAGAAAAGGACTCTTCCTCGCAATCAGGGACCTGCGAGAGGGAAAGAAAAAACTTCAGCGTATGGACAAATGGAATGCATTGATAGAAAAGGTAAACAGAAAAATGGATGAAATTGAGAGAATGAGGGAGAGACTGGAAAGCTTGATAGAAAGATCACTTGAGAACAGCGATAATGTTGAGAACCTGAAGAGACAGATCAGAGATTTGCAGTACAGATTGAGGGAATACCAAGGGAGGGAGCAGAGATTGAGAGAAGAGTTGGAGCACTACAGAAGAAGAGAGGAAAAACTTGATATTAAGATGAAGTTACTCGACGAAATAAGGAGGAAGGAAAGAGAGATAATCTATCGGGAGAGTGAACTGGAAAGAAGAGAGAGAGTGCTGAGGAAGATGGAGGAGAAACTGAACGAGAGAGAAAGAGAGATAATGCGGCTGCTTGCGGGATGCATGGAGGGCAGCGATGATAAAAGAGAAGCCACCTCCACGGAAGAGGTTATAGATATCTTCTCGGGAGATAAACCCGTTGTTGTCCTTAAAAGAGGAATCATCCAGAAGGTAAATCCGTCCTTCCTGAACATGACAGGTTATGATGAAAATGAAATCATAAACAGGAACTTCTTCTCGCTCGTTGACTCAGAAGATCTCCTGAACCTCCAGGAATATTACCTGTCTAAGCTGAAAGGAAACAACAGTATTCCATACTGTGAGGTCAGGGTAATCAATAGCAAAAAGGAAAAAATCCCGGTGAAAATAAGGTTAGAAAGAATAAAACATGAGGGAAATTCCCTAAACGTTATACAGATGGAGAGACTTTAATTCAATTCAACTATTCTGCTCGTGAATACACATGGTACGGATACATCAAAGGTGCCAGGCGCCCCAACTTCAGGGACAAGACTTCCAGATATCGAGGCTCTTGGAGGTATTCCTGTTGAGTTAAACGCTGCAGATAGGTTCACCATAATTATTGCTTTATCTCCAACGTTCATACCTCCGTTGATATATATAGAGTTATCAACATCATGAAGCGCTATGATTCCGTATGTTGTCCCATTTAAGGGCGTGGTTAGAGTACTGAACACACCATCAGGACTAACTTTTGGAGCTACATAAGCACTTGCATTGACAGGGAATGAAAGGACTATCAACTTATCGTACATCAGATGAAGAACAGTGTTTCTCAAATCAATATCCTCTGAACCTGATCTTGGTCTTACTGTCAGAGCAATGTGAGTCAGATATGTCTTTTCACTATTTGTGTATCCTATGACGTCTACTATGGTTAAGCCACTTGATATCTCTCTGGTTGTTTGTAAACCCACTTTGTTTGCCCTCTGCTGAAGTAATTCACCGGTTCTTATAAGAACGCTTGCCGCCACTGCTGCAACGAGAATCATCGCTATGAAAACTATAAGTGTACCTATACCTACAAAACCTCTTTCATCCTGGGCAAATTCTTTCTTAACCTTTCTGAGACTTTTTGGTTTTATCGCTATAATTGACTTCATATTCAGGCATCCCAAGCCCCTGTCAGAATCTATTATTACGAACCCGGCATCATAATCTATATCCTCCAGAATTCCAGAAACAACACTTGCTCTCTCTTTGCCGGGTTCCCTCAACACAATTTTGCAGTACCTTCCTATCAACCTATCCATACACCTCTTCTCCACTTCTCACCACCTCCTTTACGTTTCATTTCCCATGGCATTTGATACCATGGGAAATGTTATCATGTTATATGTTTACAAGCGGCCATATTTAAAGGTTTTTCGACAAAATTTCAGTTTGATATTTTGTCACATGCCAGCTATTAACAATTCGATGAGGGATGTACAACAATTCCTTTATAAATAAATTTATAAAAACTCAAATGATGAAATTTATCACAACGGATAACAGAGGTTTTTCAAGCACAATCACTCTGCTTACAATCTTTATGATAATTGGCGCTCTATCCACAATTGGTAGTGTGATGTACACGGAACTCGACCAGAAAGACGGTTTCTTTCAACTCTCCGAGAATGAAACAGAGAAGATACTTGACGATATTACATCATATCTGATGGTTGAAGAAGGATACGCATGCATCTGTGAAGATGGCATGAAAATCGCTCTTCTTGTCAAACCGGTATTCGACACAGAGATCTCCTTGGCAGATATAAATCTGGAAGTTGCTGAGAAGGATTGTTTGAAAGTTCTTAAAGCAGGAGATGTCCATGAACTGAAGGGAAGCTTATTTGATGCAGAATTCTGGAAAGATGTGGGATACAACATCTTTGTGGTAATACCTGTTCTCGACAGAGATAACTCCCTTTCGTCCAAGGAACTGATAAATGGCGATATCTTCTTCGTGGCTTTCAAACTCGATGATATCAAAATGGGTGACACAGCGAGTTTTTCATTCTTGACCCCCCACGGTAGCTGTATGAACATAGAAATCCAGATACCATTTTCGACATCAAGCGTGTTTAGAATCTATTAATGTTTGAAGTATCTCTGTCCGGTGAATACCATTATTATACCATGTTCATCCGCAGCTTCTATGACCTCCTTATCTCTTATGGATCCTCCAGGCTGAACGATAGCTTTAACTCCCGCCGCCGCCGCAACATCCACGGCATCCCTGAACGGGAAAAAGGCATCGCTCGCCATTATCGAGCCCTTTATTTTTTCTTTTCCCTTGTGTGTTGCTATCCAGGTTGCATCCACTCTCGCCGTCTGACCACCGCCTATTGCCACGGTATGGGTATCCTTAACGAAAACAACAGCATTTGATTTAACATGTTTTACGCATTTTACCGCAAACACCATGGATTTAATATCCTCTTCTGATGGTTTCTTCTTGGTAACAACCTTCCATTCCTCTGGATTGATTTCTTTTACATCCCGATCCTGTACAAGTACACCCCCGGTTACACTCCTGAAACAGATAGATTCATCTCTTCTTTTGAGGGAGGGTATCTCAAGGAGGCGAAGCTTTTTCTTTTTTCCGAGAATCTCAAGAGATTCTTTTGAGAAGGATGGTGCTATTATAACTTCAAGAAAGTATTTTGATAAATCTTCAGCAAGTTCTCTATTAACCTCTCTGTTGAATGCGACAACCCCTCCAAAAGGAGAATACGTATCCGTCTCGTAAGCTTTTATCCATGCATCAAATATGTTGCCGGATGATGCTATGCCACAAGGTGTTGCGTGTTTTATTATCACAGCGGTCGGCTCATCAAATTCCTTTATGCACTCCACAGCAGCATCCGCATCCAGTATGTTGTTGTAAGATAGTTCCTTTCCCTGAAGTTTTTTCGAGTTAGCTATACATCCTTCCTTTATCTCTGGTATTGTTCTGTAGAATGCTCCATCCTGATGAGGGTTCTCTCCATATCTGGTTTTCTGAATCAACTCAAAAGTCATTGTCAGATTCTTCGGAAATTTTTCACCGGTCAATCTCTTTCTTAGATAGTTAGCTATAACTGCATCGTATCTTGCGACGTGCTCAAAAGCCTCAACAGCGAGTTTCCTTCTGAATTCTTCATCCACATTCTCTTTCAGTTTTGATATCAGTTCATCGTATCTCGAAGGATTTACAACAACGAGAACATCTTTAAAATTCTTCGCAGCCGCTCTTATCAAAGTTGGTCCGCCTATATCTATATTCTCTATAACTTCTTCCATCTTCACTTCTTCTTTTTTTATCACATCCTCAAACGGATAGAGATTGCAGATAACCAGGTCTATCGGTTTTATTGAAAATTTTTCGAGTGTTTTCATATCCTCATCCTTTTCTCTCCTAGCCAGTATGCCGGCGTGCACCTTTGGATGAAGGGTTTTCACTCTACCCTCCAGTATTTCAGGAAAACCTGTGAGGTCTGAGATTTCTTTAACCTCTATGCCTCTGCTCTTCAGGAAATTTGCGGTTCCACCTGTCGAGAGTATCTCAAAACCGAGTTTTTCGAGTTCTTTTGCGAGAGATTCAAGACCGGTCTTATCTGAGACGCTTATCAGTGCAACCCTTTTCATGATTTTACCCAACGTCAATAAGAAAATGGAAAATAAATCTTTGGGATTTTTGCCACTAGTTGCCTGCCACTCTCAAAACCTCACAAAATGGAAAAATCACTGCTTACTCAGTTTAACCGCCTCTTCTATGCTTATCTTACCCTCAAGAACCCTGATGGCGAGTTCTCTCGATATGGTTATCCTGCCTCCGCTGACTATTCTGCTTTTTCTCTGCACCTCTTTTATCTCCCCATTTGTGAATCCACGATCATCCTTTCTTATCAGAGATTCACCTCTTGATCGTGCAATCCGTATGGCGGCGAGTTCATTTCTTTCCTTCCTAGATAATCCTCCTTTCTGACTGGTCCTCTCTTCATTGACAATTTCTATTTCCACATTTTTTCCTTTCAACCCTTCCACAAGCCTGTCTCTGTATACTTTGGCATCATGCCCGATTCTCACAATCTTTTTTCTGTGAGGAAAATCATCCAGCACATTCTTTATGATTTTTAATGCTTCATCCACAGATGATGCACACCACGTTCTGAGTATGGATTTTCCAGATAGCAGGGCTATGCCCGGATACTCTCCGGGGTCAACACCCAGAACAATCTCGTTGTCATCACCGGAGAGCATATCCATTGCTCTGTCGAGAGCTGAATCTATATCTCTGCAGCAGTCTGCGAAAACGGTTCTTTTCCCCTTTATATCTCTCCCTTCCAGAGAAGAAGTTATGATAACCCCAACCCTGCTAGGTATCCTGTCTGGAGAATGCAGATGGACAAATTCTATTCCCCTCTGTTTCAATCTGCTTATTATGTCGTGGGAGAGCGAGAAATCTTTTGTGTAGACAC
>JAGGWT010000092.1 GCA_021163455.1 Thermoplasmata archaeon
ATCCTTTCCAGCAGACCAAACTTATCCAGCGCAGCGATTGTATGACCTCCTCCGGCAACACTGAATGCATCGCTATCAGCAACAGCTCTGAACAACTCCTTAGTTCCTTTTGCGAATTCATCCTTTTCAAAAACACCGCATGGTCCCGAAACAAAGATGGTCTTTGCATTCCTTACTATCTCTGCAAATCGTGAGATCGTTCTCTCACCTATATCGTAAATCGGATACTCTATTGGCAGGTCTTCCATACCTATCTCTTTTCTTTTTCCATCCTCCTCAACAGCAAAATCTGTAGGCAAATGAATCTTGTCTCCATGCTTCTCCACTATCTCCTTCATCTTTTCTCCCAGTTCATCATTCCACTCCTCAGCAAGATTTTCCTCATTGACCTTCCCAAGATTATAACCCTTTGCCTTCAAAAATGCATTTCCAGGTAATCCTGTAAGTATCACACCATCAACCTTTCCCTCATCAAGCGTTCTCTCTATAGTCTTCACCACATCAGAATATTTCGCTCCTCCAAATATGAAAACATTTGGTCTCTCCGGATTCTTCAGCACCTTTTCCAAAGTCGTAACTTCTTTCTCCATCAATCTGCCGGCGCAGGAGGGCATAACAGCAGTAAACCCTATCAGAGAGCATTGCTTTCTGTGAGCAGCCGAGAATGCATCATTAACGAATATATCAGCCACTTTCGATAATCTCTGTACCAGCTCAGTTTTTGCATGCTCTTCTGCGCTCTTCTTCTCCATCTCGTAAGGCAGTTTTCTTACATTATCCAGCATAAGAACATCTCCCGGCTTCATTGATTTTATTGCTTCTATTGCCTTTTCACCGCATATATCATCAACGAACTTGACCTCCTTACCGAGCAGCTCTGATAGAGCTTTTGCATGTTTGTCTAGAGAAATGAAATCCCAGCTTCCAGGTCTGCCCTGATGAGCAAGAATTACAACTTTTGCATTTTTCTCGATCAGCTCTTTTATGGTAGGGAGAGTTCTCTTCATTCTGGTTGTATCCAAAATATCTAGGGTCTCTTTGTCCAGCGGGAGGTTAAAATCTACCCTCAGCAAAACCGTTTTTCCATCGAAATCAAAATCATCCAGGGTGTTGAAATCCACCACAATATCCTCCTCCAAAAATAGAATAGAGAAGGTGGTTATTATGTTGTCGCCATGACGGTCTGAACCTCTATCCCCGGTTCTCTCCTTCCGGTGTACATGAAGTTTACGAGGTCAACGAGTCTACAGGAGTAACCCCACTCGTTGTCATACCATGACAGTATCTTAACCATGTTTCCTCTGTTTCCACCATTCTCTGGTATAACCATTGTACTGAGACCATCTATTATGGCAGAGTGTGGATTTCCTATTATATCTCTTGATACAATTGGATCCTCTGTATAATCCATCACGCCTCTCAGAACTCCTCTCGCACAATCCCTGAATAGATTGTTTATCTCTTCCCTGGTGACATTCGTATTAAGTATGCACGTTATGTCTGTAACAGAACCATCGGGAACAGGTACTCTCATGGCCATTCCGTTCATCTTCCCATCGAGTTCTGGAATGACCTTACCTATGGCTTTGGCTGCTCCCGTTGTGGTTGGAACAATCGAAACTGCGGCTGCCCTCGCCCTCCTTAGATCTTTATGCGGAAAGTCGAGAATTCTTTGATCTCCAGTATATGCATGAACGGTTGTCATAAAACCTTTGCTCACTCCAAAATTGTCGTTTAATACTTTGAGCGGTGGAGCAAGACTGTTTGTCGTACACGATGCCATGGAGATTATATGGTGTTTATCCGGGTCGTATATGTGCTCATTTACTCCAAGAACAATTGTTACATCAGGGTCTGGGGATGGAGCTGATATAATCACTTTCTTTGCTCCAGCGTACAGGTGTTTTGATGCTCCTTCCCTGTTCCTGAAGACGCCTGTTGATTCTATCACGACATCGATGTCCATATTTCTCCATTCGAGAGATGATGGATTCAATTTTGAAAATATCCTTATAAATTTACCATTAACCACTATCCCGTCATCTCTGGGTTCCACCGTTCCTGGAAATCTGCCATATATAGAGTCATATTTCAACAGGTACGCGAGTGTGTGGGTGTCTCCAAGGTCGTTTATCGCTACAATTTCGAAGTTTTTCCCATAGTCCTTATGCTGAAAAGCTGCTCTCAATACATTTCTACCTATCCTGCCGAATCCATTTATCGCAACCCTCAACACTTCCCATCCACCTCCAATACGCTCATAGAGTACTTTCTATATAAGCTTTCCGACAAGATGAGTCACATTGCATCCTGTTATCTCAACATCAACGAATCTACCTATATCGATTTTCTCCATGAGTACAACCGGTTTGTAATTGGTTGTTCTTGCAACAATCGTGGAATTTTTTCCCCTTTCAATCGTCAGGGCTCTGTATTTTTTACCGATATACTTTTTGTTGACCTTAAGAGAAATGTTTTCACATAATTTTGAGAGATATCTTGATCTCTCCTTGGCAATATCCGTCGGGATTTTTCCTTTCATGCGCTTCGCTTCTGTGAAGGGTCTCGGAGAAAACCTCGTTATGTTTGTTACATCCGGTTCGATCTCCTTAATGAGGTTCACAGTTTTCTGAAAGCTCTTCTCACTCTCCCCGGGAAAGGCCACTATGATATCAGTTGCTAAAGTGATATCTGGATACTCTGATCTGAAAATATCAACCATTTCCGCAAACTCTTCAACCGTGTATCCTCTCTTCATCTTTTTCAGTATCTCGTTATCTCCCGATTGTACCGGAAGATGCAGAAATTTGTAGACCTTGTCAAAACTGTAAAGGGATATGATTTCCTCTATCCTTTTCTTCACACTTGCCGGATTCATCATTCCCAGCCGTATCATAAACTCGTCTTCAAGGGAAGCAATATCCTTAACCAGTTCGAGAAGGCTCCACCCTTTATCCACACCATAGGAAGCGAGGTCCTGTGATGTCAGCTGTATTTCCTTTGCCCCTCCCCTCAGAGCATCCCTGACCGTTGAAACTATCTCCTCTTTCGGATAGCTGACCAGTTTACCCCTCGCCTTGCATGTAATGCAATATGAACATGAGAAGATACAACCTTCCGCTATAGAGATGGGTGCTCTTATATCATCAAAGCATCTCGGTAATGATGTTTTGGAAATCCTTCTTTCCTCTGTCTTCTTTCCAACTATAACCTCATATATCTGTCCTATCCTGTCAGGCGGCAGGATTTTCGCCGCCGGCGCAACCTTTTTTATCAAATCTGGCTGAACACTGGCCATGCATCCAGAGACGATGAGCTTTCTGGAGCTGTTGTAAAGTTTCCTTATCCGGTTGAGCATCCTCTGCTCCGTCGTGCCGATTACAGTGCAGGTGAGAATAATTGAAACGTCAGCAACCTCCGGTTTTTCTGCTATACCCATCCCTTTTGATATCAGGATACCTTTGATTATACTCTCATCGCTTCTGTTTGCTGTACATCCATATGTTTCTATATAAAATCTCATGCCCTCTCTATCGCTTCTTTTATTCTCCTGACAACAAATTCTTTTCCAAGGGTTGTAAGGAAATAACCGAGCCTCGGTCCCGATTCCTTACCCAAGAGAATCTTATACATTATCTTAAAGCCATTCTTTGGATTTATACCCGATTGTTTCGATGCCGTGTACACATTTTCATGAAGCTCTTCAGCCTTCCACTCTCCAGACAGTATCAGATCGAGATACGCCTTGAGAAATTCCTTCTGCTTGTCATCGAGTTTTATCTTTGGTAATGTTTCCTGCAAACTGAATTTTATAATGTCTGGAGCAAAGTTATCGAGCCAGTAGATGACGTGCTTGACTCTACTTTTAAGTCTTTCCTCATCACCCTCATCAAGTTTTTCTTTTATCTGTCCCGTTCTTCTCAAGATTTCCAGTATCTTTTCCCAGTCCCTCGATATCTGAACTATGGTTGCAAGATGACGATACGATACCTGAAGGGGGAGCTTTTCAGGTATCTTATAGGGCTGAGATAACTCATAGACCCTTCTCAAATCCTTCATACCCTTTTTCTCCTCCTCAACACCAAAATACACTCTCTCCTCTTCGTCGTACTCATCCACCAAGTCCAGCAGACCGAGACCAGGGTCGAAATCTATGTGCTTTGAGGGTTTATTCTTCATTATCAGGAATCTGAGCACCTCCGGCGGCGTCATTTTAAGCATCTCCTCAGCGCTTACTGCTGGTCCCTTTTAACTGTGCATCGCTCCTTTTCCTTTCAATTGAATAAATTCGTAGACAACATGGTGTGGAGGAGGATAGTTGAAAATCTTCTCGGATATAACCTTTCCGGTGTCCCACGAGCTTCCCGCTGCAGCATG
>JAGGWT010000018.1 GCA_021163455.1 Thermoplasmata archaeon
CCTCTGTTGTCCTTTGGCAATGGCAAGAACCTGTATTTCATCTTTTACCTCCTTTACTTCGGTTTTTTTTCTGGGAGATTAGCCCCTCCTCCCTTGAAAATATTTCTATAGAAACCCCTTTATATATCAAATGTTACATTTCATTTAATACACAATACATTGTATATCTATCGTATGGCTTTTGTAGTGAAACAAATCAGGATGGAAAAATCCCTTGTGGATGAAATTGAAGAGATCAAGGACGACCTGCACGTCACAACATTCTCTGAAGCCGTAAGGTTCATTCTCCGAGAAAAAATCCAGAAAATCCGAGATTCAAAAAATGACAGATCTTCCAGATGAATACCAAGAAGCAATAAGAGAACAAGTTATGAGAGAAGCAGAGGAAGAGGATAGACTACCCTTTGATGAAACCTTTTATCGATACTTCGCATATCTCATCGATATCGATAGAATTCCGGATGACGTTCTCTTCTCTCTGTGGGGAATAGCTCATAAGATCCATCAGCTGACGAATTTCAACGCCGTTGATGTGAGGATCATGCTGAGAAAGGTTGATAATATTTTCACCTACATACGAATGTCAATCCCAGAATACGAATATGATTTTGTTATGCACAACAAATTAGAGCAGATGGAATTAATGTTCTACTCCATGATCAAAAGATCTGAGCAAGGATTTGAAAGGAGAATGCAAGCAACGCAAATCACACAGCAAGAACATGTGTTCCGACAAGAAACACGAGAAGAAAGCCGTAGATTATTGGAAAGAGCTGCCAGCTGGCTCGGGTATAAACCAAAACTTTCAAGGTAAATAAAAATGAACTTCGATATGATTTTATACGAAATAGAAAAAACCTTTGATCTTGCATTTCAGATTATCTGGGATTTCCATTTAGATTCTTTCTTTCTGTTATTGATCTTGATTCTAACATTTCTGAGATCACCCGCATGGACTTGGTGGAAATCCATCATCTTTGGAAATCCGATAGCGATGTTGATAGACAGAACAAACAGAGTGAGATTCGTGACAGGAAAATACTTCGCTGAAAATCTCAAGGTCAAGGATTTCGGGGTCTATGAAACAAAACCGGATGGAACGTATAGATTTGATGGCGGAGTTGTAGGGGGAATATATGTTTCGGATAAGGTAGTTCCTCTCTCTCCTCAATTCCTGGCATCTGCACAGAGATTGGCAAACAATGGCTTCGAGAACTATACACAAGCAGAAATCGCTGCAAAGCTACGGGGAGGTTTAGGAGAAACAATCGAGAAGATAAATAATGGAAAAGTTAAATTTGAAGACCTCGATGATGGAGTACAAGAAGAGATTCTAAAAATCACCAGTTCGCCCCATTATACCGAAGTAATGGAGAAAAATCTCAATCAGAAGATGAAAAATCCATACCTATATATTGATTTCGGAATCATCCGGAATTATTTCAGATATTCGGGAACACCACAGGCTACCCAAAAGGTTATCGATTATGAGAGAGCAAACGTTACCGAAAGAATGAGCAGAGGTTTCAGGGTGACTATGGATCATGTTATTATGGTCATTATGCTCATCATGGTGTTTGTTATCGCTTACTATATTTTACAGATGGGAGGAGGAGAGACCGTTAAACAAGCCGCAGAATCAATTACACAAGCTACTGGCTCCGTAGGTAAATCCGCAGGAGGTATCAATGTGAAATGACCAAAGAAGAGACCATTTTTGTTACGGATGAGAACCCGATCAATGTTGCAGTAGGGTATAATGTCCATCTATTGAATATGGTTATTGACCTGCTGCAGATAAAGGGAGAAGTTGAGGTAGCTACCAACAAACACAACAGAAAAAAAGCATATAGAAACTTCAGAGATGGAATAGAAACCATGTTAATGTACTTATCGTGGAGCAACAGATATGATCTTGAGTTCATAGAGAAGCAAATGGAGGAATTGAAGGAATTGGATGGGAAATTTGAAAAGGAAAAATACCAGAAGCTCAAAGACATATTTCTCGAAATCGCAAAAAAGGTTAGAAGAAAGTGCCCGCTGGATCGGGATGTCCGCTGGCTGAAGGAGAACGAGGTTATGAGTCGGGTTCTAAGGTGAAATGGACAAAATCAAAGCCAATTTAGATACCATCATCGAGAGAATTAAGAAGGATTATGACTTCTGCATCGCAATTACTGGCAGAAAAAGAAGAGGGAAGAGCACATTGGGATATCACTGTGGGGAATATATCTCCTCCAAACTGGGAAGCAAGTTCTGGGATTGCTATAACTATTCGGAGATGAGAGAAGCCTTTTTCAAATCAAAGAAATACGATGTAATCCTCGGTGATGAAACTATTGGTTTTCTAAGTTCTGGAAAGTGGTTCACTCCAGAAGCACAAGAATTTATCGAGCTGTTCGACAGGATGGGTTATAAGAACCTGACAATAATTCTGATAATGCCCTCTTTCAGGTCCCTCCTAAGAGGTCTGAGAGAAGACAGAATAGGTTGTCATTTCTGGTTGCCTGAAAGGGGAGTAGTTCTTGTGTATCCAGCACAAGAAACCAAAGATGGTTGCTATTTTGCAAAGAAACCAGCACTGGAGGATACTTTTCCACCACTTCCCGAAGACGTGGAGAAAGAATATAGAAAAAGAAAAGAACGAAGCATGGATAAGAGAATAGAGGAGCTAAAAGCGTTTGGCAATGTTCCAA
>JAGGWT010000124.1 GCA_021163455.1 Thermoplasmata archaeon
ATATAGATGTGATGGCAAGAATCACTCCCATAGCAGATTTGTTTTTCCATGAAAATATCTCCTTAGACCCTTTATGGAAACTTTCAACGAAGCCGTCGATTTTGTCGATTATTTTCTCTATCTTCTTTTCAATTTTTTTTATTTTAATTTTCCTCATCAAAGATTTTGCTAATTTCTTTATGATTTTAGGATTTTCCAGCAAGTATGCAAAGAGGATCAAACTCCCTATAAATAGAACTGTACCAGCTAGTAGAACCAATTTCATAACTTCATTTTTAATATATGTATTTAATATAAATACAGCAACTGGTAGAGATATCGTGAAAAAGATTGCATCGAATATTCTTTCTCCCACAACCAGTGCAGTACTTTTTCCGATACCAAACCCTTTTTTTGATAGAAGATGAATCCTCACAGGTTCTCCTCCTATGCTTGATGGTGTTACTGCAGATAGGAAGAGGTTTGATATAGCTATACCTATACCTTCTTTCAGGCTCACTCTCTTATCTTTATCTATATATCTGCACATCACGGTTATCCTAAGTCCCCATACAACCCATGATAGGATGTGGAGAAAAGCTCCAAATATCAACCATACAACCTCTATTTTTCCGATCTTTTTAATGGATGAGGGGTCGAAGGTGAGAGCAAAAACTATAGCTATTGCTGCAAAACTTATAATGAGTCCTGCTATCAATCGCTTGTTAAGCATCAATTGACAATCAAAAAATGATATAATTGATTTTGGGATATTCGGTACTGCGAAGTTAATTGTGGATACTCCTTATGGTTATCTTGTTATTATATAGCACGTCTAAAGATAAGGATTTCACTCATCCACAAATAATTTCGAAGTACCGGATATTCTCGATTGATGAAAGTTTGTATCCACATGGAATTGAAGAACTTGACCAAAACTGGTGAGTGGTTAACCACCGAAATCGCAGCATTATTATATAGCACAACTTAAGATAGAACTTAACTCAGTCCGCAAGTGATGCCGGAGTGTCATAGGTTACATGTGAAATGTGCAAAAAACTCACCCCAAACAGCGAAGCGCTATCCGTTATCCTGGAGAGAATATAGAGTTATTTACAGGATTCTGAGTTTATACTTATTTAGGTATCAATGGGTGGTTTTGCATACATAGAATATCTCGCCGTTGTGGAAAACTTCTTTTAGTTCTCCTTTCTGTACCATATCGTCTATATCATCCCAGGTCAGATTGTAACTTTCAAGGATATCTTTCATGAGAGACCTCCTTATCGGATGTAGCGATGCGAGATCCAGTATCTTTCCCTTGATTATTTCCTTATCCATATCCATACCTTTTATCTCCTTATCAGGGGTTAATCTTTCTTTGCTCCTTTGGTGTATGTGCGCAGTATTAAAAAATCATTGGTGAGAACCTGTTTCATTTTTGGGTTGTACACAGCAGTAGCTGGATGGTACATGGTGATGATTGTTCTCTCGGATTTAAACACCCTTCCATGTATTCTGCTTATCGGCTCACTCTTTAAGCCATATTTATTCAGCACATAACGAGTGGCAAAATTGCCCAGTGTTACGATTATATCCGGGTTGATGATTTCTATCTGTTTATCAAGGTATGGTGAACATGCTTTTATTTCTTCATCCAGAGGATCTCTGTTGTTTGGTGGTCTGCATTTCAGAACATTTGTGATGTAAATATCTTCTCTTTTCAATCCTGCTATCTCCAGCAATTCATCAAGAAACTTACCGGCTCTGCCAACAAATGGTCTTCCATTAATATCTTCCCAGTAACCCGGAGCTTCGCCCACGAAGAGAATTTTTGATTCAATGGAGCCTTCTCCAACGACCGGATTTTTTCTGCTCCTCCACAGATTGCACTTCTTACATCTCTTTATGTCTTCTTCGATTTTTTCCCACTGTGAATATCTGTCTTTATTCTCCTCTTCCATCATGAGATGACACCACATATCTGATAATTTGAAATGAGCGATCGCAAAACTATCATCGCTCAACGCTTTTGAGGAGCTCATCTATTATTTTCTTCATATCCCCAACCGATCTCAAACCTGTTATAGTTTTCAATCTTTTACCATAACTGAAAAAGATAACACACGGCACACTTGTTATCTTATGCTCACTCGCTATTTTCTCATTCTCCTCAACATTGATTCTGCCAAAAGCAACCTTGCCCTTGTAAAGTTTTGATAATCTCCTGAATCTTGGAACCATATCCCTGCATGGCTTGCACCAGTTGGCATAGAAATCTACAGCGGATAAGGAGTATCTGCACACGAAATCTTCAAATGAGTTGAAATCGAGTGACACCACATGATCAGGAAAAATTTGCTCATCATCTTTAGGGCATTTCTTTCTCCTGAACATGTATAATGAGCATATATTCAATCTGCTTAATTAATTGTTGGATGGACAGATTGGTTTTTTATCCTGCAAAGCATGGATTTCCTGAGATGGCGGCGCCGTGCACATAATGTTAATATCGCATGTTGTTTTTTACCGTGCTACAACTATGAGAGTGGAGGAGCTGAAAGAGAGATATCGCGAGATGAAGGATGTTATAGAGAAGAGACTGGAAGAATTTGACAGTTTGTGGAAGGAAGGGAGCGAAGAAGAAGTATTTGCAGAACTCGTGTTTTGCTTGCTTACTCCCCAGTCGAGAGCTAAATTATGCTGGTGTGCAGTTGAACATCTGATTGAAAAGGGTCTTCTTTTGAATGGTGGCGAAAGAGATATTGAAGATGTTCTGAAGGGAGTGAGATTCAGGAAAAACAAGGCAAGATACATCGTGGAGGCAAGAAAGCTCTTTACCAGAAAAGGACAATTGGAACTCAAGAAATTCTTAAGTTCGTTTGGAGATGTAAAGACGCTAAGAGAGTGGCTTGTCAGAAACGTTAAAGGAATGGGTTACAAAGAAGCCAGTCATTTTCTTAGAAATATAGGTTTAGGTAAGGATATGGCCATACTCGATAGGCATATTCTGAAGAATCTAAAGGCGTTTGGAGTAATAAATGATATACCGAGAGCTCTCAGTAGAAAAAAATACCTGGAGATAGAAGAGAAGATGAGGAAGTTTTCACATGAGATAAGGATACCAATGTCTCATCTAGATCTTCTTTTCTGGAGTAGACAAACCGGAGAGATTTTCAAATAGTTTCGTTTCTGATGTTTTTAATCTCTTCCAGAAGAATTGCGGGACACAAACGTTTTACTCCATCTATTTTACCAATCTGCTCTGTCAGTATCTTTGAGAGGTGCTCTCCATCCCTGGCCCACACTTCAGCCATTATCATATGGTCACCTGCAGAAAGATAAACTGCCCTCACCTCTTTTACTTCAGATAATTTTCTAGCCACATCAAGTAACTTGGTGGGCTCCACATCCAGACCCAGAAATGTGATACTGTTGTACCCCAGCTTTTTGGGCTCTACATCTATTGTGTATCTTTTTATTATGCCCTCCTTCTCCATGGCTTCTATTCTTTTTCTGACAGCTCCTTCGCTCAATCCAACCTTTTCAGCAATCTTGGTGAAAGGAGTTCTCGCGTTTTGCAGGAGCATGTACAGTATCTTTTTATCGATTTCATCCACCATATACTACGAACCTCGTATAAATGAGTATCTATTTCGTATTATTTATACCTTTAGCTTATCTTATAAATCGCCATACATAAAAAATCGTAAAATATTTTTCGAAATTCGTGACAAAAAGTATATATATTCGAAATGTATATGGGTATCATGGTGATAAAAAATGGAGGAATACGGAATACCCCTACTGGGGGAGAAATTTCCTGAAATGGAAGTGCAAACGACACATGGAAAGATAAAACTACCAGATAAGTACAAAGGTAAGTGGTTTGTCCTTTTCAGCCATCCCGCCGATTTCACGCCGGTATGTACAACAGAATTTGTGGCCTTTCAAGTGAGATACGAAGAGTTTCAGAAACTCAACACAGAGCTAATAGGTCTCAGCATAGACCAGGTATTCAGCCACATCAAGTGGGTGGAATGGATAAAGAAGAACATAAAGGTGAAAAGGAAACCTGTGGAGATCAAATTCCCTATAATTGCGGATGATACTGGAAGAGTAGCAAAAAGATTGGGATTGATTCACCCGAACAAAGGAACGAACACTGTAAGAGCGGTGTTTATAGTAGATCCAAAAGGAATAATCAGAGCAATACTCTACTACCCTCAAGAACTCGGAAGAAACATGGACGAAATTTTACGGATGGTGAAAGGTTTGCAGATATCTGATAAACATGGTGTAGCCATACCTGCAAACTGGCCAAAGAATGAGATAGTGAAGAGCGATGTTATCATACCACCAGCAAGTAGCGAGAAAGAGGCTG
>JAGGWT010000134.1 GCA_021163455.1 Thermoplasmata archaeon
CACCGTTCATTTCTCTCCCCCTATTATTTTATCTCTAAGCTCAAAAACATCAATTTTTGGTTTTTTCTCAAGATGTTCACCCTTAATCCTATCCTCACTCGGAAACACTTCCTCGCTACACGGGCAGTGAACACCAGCATCTATTATTCCTTTTATAGCGGCAAAGACCCTGCATCCTTTACTTGCGGTGTATCTCCCTATATCTGCTATGCATTCCTCTATACCCTTTTCCTTTGCTCTCTTTCCGGCGAGTACGCCCGTAAGGTACGCGGCCGGCGTCGTATCTTTGGATGCATCCCATCCGTATTTCTCCAGTTCCTTGGATGTTGCACTCGCGAGAACCTCATCACCCTTTTCATTATACCTGATGAACTGTACGGTGATGTACTTGAGAGATCTTCTAACGACTGCTCTCACCTTTCTCGATTTGAGCAGATTCTTCCTCTTTCGGTAATCTGTTATGCCAAGCCTCCTCCTCTTAAATGGAGGTATGTATCTCGGTCCCTGCTTCATTTCTCCTCCTCCTTGAGTATGCCTTCAGCTATAAGATGAGTTCTGAGATGAGATTTATCTCTAAAGACGCCGCTCTTTGCTCTCAGATAGTACATTCTGTATGTCTTTCTGTCTATCTTGCCCTCGTCCCTGAGCTGTCTCAGATATGCCCTCATCGCTCTTATGGTGACGACCCATCTCCTCTTTCTTGGGTATCTTGCATACTTTGCACCCTTTCTTGAGCCATGACCTCTCCTTCTTCCTTTCTCTTTCTGTGCCTTGAGTTTCTTCTTTCTAGCCCTTGATATTCCCTTTATCGGTTTTTTGGCTATAGCTCCTCCCTTTATGAGCAATCTGATATCAGCTCTGGTTACCGCTCTCGCGATCTCCTCGCATCTATCTGGATCCATCCACACTCTGTTCTCCCCGCACTTCAGTATCTCAGCAGCCATTCTCCTCTGATGCCTTAAATCCGTCATAGTTCACCCCTATTCAGAACCTTTATTCCAAGTTCATCCGCTCTTCTTATTATTTCAATCCTCTTTCTGGTTCCGACCGTTCCTCCTATTCTCGCCGCCTGGCGCTCCGGATTTATCTTCTCAAGATCCTCAACTCGATAAACCATAACTTCCTCAAATCCAGATGGATGGAGATTTCTAGCCAGTTTTGGTCCTCTGTACCCTATTTTCACTCTTGGTGGTCTGTATTTCAAGCCTTTTCTCATCTTGGAGTGAAGACCCTTTGGTCTTCTCCAGCATTCTCCAAGCCTTTTATACCGGAACCATTCCTGTCTGCGGAAAGTCGGCTCCTTCTCTTTTCTAATCTTTCTTTTTTCAAGAGCATCTTTCAGTTCGCTGGTCAGTTTTGGTTTTATCTTTGGTTTGACCTTCTTCTTTTCAGGTTTCTCAACCTTCTCTTCCTTGACTTCCTTTTCTTCGGCTTCCTCTTTGACTTCCTCTGCTACCTCTTCCTTTTTCTCCTCCGGTTTTTCTTCCTTCTCCTCAGCTTTTTCTTCGGTTTTTTTCTCTCTGACCCCCTCTTCTTTCTTCACTGCCTCTGCGCCGCCGGGTCGAAGCAACTGTTTTTCCGCTTCCTCTTTTATCTTCTTTGCAAGCTCCTCGCTGATACCCTTTATGCTGCTCAACTCCTTGATATCAGCCTCTTTCAGTTTTTCGATGGAATTAAAACCGCTCTTTACTATTGTTTCCGCCTTTGCCTTACCTATGCCCTGAATGCTTGTCAGAAACTTTATGATATCTTCGCTGCCCATCTATCAATCACCCCTCGATATTCTATATATCCCATCCTGGAACACTCTCACGTCTCTGTTCTTCACTCTTGTAGCCAGTTCTATGTTCGCAACGGTCTGTCCAACCTTTTCTTTGTCTATTCCTCTCACAAATATCAGGTCACCCTTTATCTCAACACTGACCCCATCAAGTATCTTTGCCACCCTTGGCTTTCTCTCTCCAAGGAAATTATGAATCATGAACTGATTACCACTCACTGAGGTTTTTATCGGGAAGTGTGAATAAACAACCTTCATCGTATATTCAAACCCTTCTGTCACACCTTTAATCATATTTTTAATGTGAGCATAACATGTGCCAACCATTGCAAGGTCTTTTCTTCTGGGTTTTTTACAGTATATCTCTACCTTGTTATCGACCTTTCTTATTTCCACCTTGTGGTGTGTTAACTGTCTGAACAACTCTCCCTTCTCGCCTTTAACGTACACCTTATTGTCCTCTTCCACTCTGACCTCCACGTTTTCCGGTATTTCGATCACCTTTCTGACCTCTTCCAACCTTTTCCTTGCCATACTCTCATCACCTTAATACACGTAGGCATGCAGTTTTCCACCTATACCAAGCTCTTTTGCCTTCTTGTTGGATATCACTCCCTGATTGGTGGTGAGTATGAGTATCCCAAAATCTCTTGCAGGTAGATATCTTGATTCCCACTTCTCCATTTCATCTCTCTTTATGGGATATCTCGGCTTGATAGCCTTACAATCATTTATAGTTCCCTTAAGTTCAACCTCATAGTAACCTC
>JAGGWT010000117.1 GCA_021163455.1 Thermoplasmata archaeon
AGGAAATACCTCCCAGTCATCCATTGTTGGGACTATGTAATCTTCTCTCAGTCCTTTCTGCTCAGCGACCTCTGCAATTGCATAGGCAGCAGCGATGTGCATCTCATCGGTTATCGTCTTTGCTCTCACATCTAAAGTTCCTCTGAATATTCCCGGAAATCCCAAACTGTTGTTAACCTGATTTGGAAAGTCACTTCTCCCTGTTCCGAATATTCTCACTCCCGCTTCCTTTGCCTCCCATGGCCATATCTCTGGAATTGGGTTCGCTTCAGCAAACATAACTGCATCATCATTCATCTCCGCAACCCACTCCTTCTTTATTGTACCCGGACCTGGTTTTGATGCAGCAATGCACACATCTGTACCCTTTATTGCCTCTGCTATCCCTCCCTCTCTGCCCTCACCATTGGTTTCCATTGCAATTTTGTACTTGTAGGGGTTCTTTTCCTTCAGTTCTTCAATGTCTTTTCTGTTTGGATGCAGAATACCTTTTGAATCACAGACAATGATATTCTCTGGAGGTACGCCCGCTTTTATCAGAGTTCTCACAAGGCAAACGTTTGCGGCGCCGGCGCCGATGATTGAGTAGAGAACCTCGTTGAGTTTTTTGCCCACGAATTTTAGGCCGTTGATTATACCTGCAAGAGTGATTGCTGCTGTACCTTGTTGATCATCATGCCATACCGGGATATCAAGTTCTTCTCTCAGGCGGTCGAGGATGTAAAAACATTTTGGGGATGCAATATCTTCGAGGTTGATTCCTCCAAATGTTGGTGCTATCCATTTCACTGCCTGGATGAACTCGTCTGGGTCCTTGGTGTCTATCATCACAGGAAAAGCGTCGACACCTCCGAGATATTTGAAAAGTAGAGCCTTTCCCTCCATTACAGGTAATCCGGCAAGAGGACCAATATCTCCAAGACCAAGGACTCTCGTTCCATCGCTTATCACGGCGACATAATTTCCTTTGTTGGTGTGCTCGAACACTTTTTCTGGGTTTTTGAAGATATCCCTGCATGGCTCAGCAACTCCGGGAGTGTACCATATTGCAAAATCATCGAAGTTTCTTATGGCACACTTTGGCATAATCTGGACTTTTCCTTTGTAAAAAGGATGTAATCTCATCGCTTCCTCTGCCGGCTTTTTCACCTTTTCAAGAAGTTCCTCAACAGTTACTCTCTTTTCCATCGGATGAGCGATGCATTGGTTGGATTAAAGTTTTACCACTGCTTATACGCGGGATGAGCTTACTGAAGGGTTAAATCAAGTGAGTTTCACGCCACCATGATCTTTCTTACTGGTGTCCACAAAGTGCACGGTTAAGGTGAAGGCGAGCCACGATCCCCACCGCCAGTTATATCCATAATAGAATCTCTGACGGTTTATATGTATAACGCATTTGAATGTTGCATTCCATTCGGGCTTGTTCCAGTCATCTGGTAGTTCCACACGTACCATTCCGCTTCCTCTCAGATGATAACATTTCCACTCGAGTTTGCCTGTCGAGAGGAATTTCTGGTAATTAGGTATATATAGAAATGATGCTTTTCCTCCACCTCTTCCACCACACTGCTTCAGTTTCCACTTTAGATATACCGGTACTGGAGTGCAACCGGGAACAGGAGGGAGAAAAGTAAGGTTAACAGTTACTGGCAGATAGAAAAATCCTTTTCTTCTTTCTTCGATGCTGACATTCCATTCCATGAACCGATGGAGTTCTATATCTCTTACCCATGCTGGAGGATCATCTGGCCAATTATTTAGATCACTATACACTTTGATATCTGCCAGAATCCATGTTGGTTTTTCAGTAGAGATATCCTCGCCCTGTTTGGTGCTAATGGATATTGCCAAATTTTCATCCATAAATGCCAGTATGGGAGAGAAGATCATTAGCGCCGCCACAACCAAAACGAGTGTTCTCCTACCCACGCTGGCATCACCAGGCAGATAGTATATGGTGTAAAATATAATAAATTTTTGACATATCAGTAATTCCAAAAGTACACTATTCCACGGGTCTTCAATTGCATCACACCGAATACCATCCTTTGCCCTCCGTCCTTTTTACAAACCAGTGGATTATCCCACACAATTTTAGCTGGAGAAAGTTGGTTCGACCTTTACTATCCGTTTTTATGACAAAAATATCGCTCTCATTCCAGCAGCTATATCTCTCTATTATACCAGCAACTATATACCCGTTATCTGCGGTCTGATGAACATCAAGACCCCACATCCAGTAACCTATACCAAAGAAAGAGCGGATCCATTCCTCGTTGCCATATTTGTCAAGTTTTACCAACCAAGCCTTAGGGAAGTAATGATACGGGTTGATTATGCGGACAATGATAGATAGAGATATCCATGTTATATCACCCCTCCAGCCCGTAACTATATATCCACCATCCCTAGTTTGCTGGACAGAACGAGCGGTGCTATACCATGTCTCTTTCTCATCGAACAGTGTCCGTTTCCATTCTACGTTGCCATTTTCATCTGTTTTTATAATTAGATCGTGTGTCCAGTTGTCACCTGCTATTATGTAACCCCCATCGCTGGTTTGCTGAACACAATAGGCTGTGGTATCGCAACCATAGGTTTTTCTCCATTCCTCATTGCCATCTTTATCCAGCTTAATGAGCAAAGCAAATAGAGTGTCATTCTCGTGATAAAGAACTTCACCTGCAACTATGTAGCCTCCTCCCTCAACTTGATGGATACATTTAAGCATGATGGGTCTACTCTTTTCACCAAAGGTTCTATTCCATATCTCATTACCATCTTCATCTGTTTTTATAATCCAGCCATTAAGTCCACCATGTCCATAACTCTTCGTATCACCAGCGATTATATACCCGCCTTCACTGATTTGCTCTACCCACAAACCTCTGTCCCAGTTTTTGCCTCCAAAGGTTCTATTCCATACTTCGTTACCATTTTCGTCTGTTTTGATTAGCCATACATCTATATAGCCAGCTCCAAAAGATTCTGTATATCCTACAATTATATATCCTCCATCGCTGGTTTGCTCCACACAGAATGGATAGTCATCCTTTACTCCACCGAATGTTCTATCCCATACTTTCCTGCCATATTTGTCCAGCTTGATTAGCCAGATGTCACTAGCACCAGCACCGTACGAGCATGTGCTTGCTGCCAGCACGTATCCTCCATCGCTGGTTTGTCGGATGGTGTGGCATGTCTCTATTCTATCTCCACCTAGAACCTTTGTCCATTTGTTCCCGGAGAATAAAGTTATCTCGGCTGTTCCGCTCTTTGCTGAAAGGGAGGGTGCACTGAGAATGGTCAGAACCATTATCGTTGTTATCAATAATGGATATATTGATTCTTTCAACATTTATCTCACCATATTATGGAATACAAAAATATGGAGAGGATGGTTTAAGTTTTTATCCATGAATGTTCACCCTGTAGTTGCCGGAATCTGCACCAAAAGTGTAGATGAATATGTCGCTCGAGTTTCTCGTGAAATCACCGATATTTATTTTAACTGTCGTTACGCCATTGTCATCTGCTACAGATGTTACTCTGATCGAAGATGGTGCTATCACACGATAGGCGACCACACTTTCCCATGTCGGATAGTAGCAACTGATGGTGGTATTATTGTTGTTGCTCTCGTTGTTATCGCTTTCATTTACAAATTTTATATCAAGTGTGTATCTGTTATTATCGATTAATCGATGATTTACTATTATATTTCCATCGAACTTCAGATCATCCATTGAAGTTATACTTTCATTTTTTCTTATGTGACTAGGTACCACTACTGTGAGTGTATCGCTACCAGACCAAGGTTTGTATACCTCTTTTCCTCTCCAGCGGTACCATAGCCATGTACTGCCTCCTCCACCATGGTCACCTGTTAGTTGCCACGTTACAAATACTGGTACAGGGAGACTACCTCCAATGACAGTAAAATTGACTTTGGCTGGTCCAACTATTTTGCCTTCCTCCTTTTCCTCCATGCTTGCTTCCCATTTCATATGCGGCTGCTCGATACCATAGTCCAAAATTTTTACCGCACGACGATAACGTAGCGGGATATCATTTTCTGTCCATAAGTTTGCAAGATCGCTGAATATCAAGAGATGTTCCAAATACCATGTCTTTCTCTCTATGTTATCATTCCCACCTTGATCATCGTTAGACACATTATAACCTAGATCAACAAAGGATGCCACAGTTTGTTCGATTGTCCAATTTTCCTGAATTTCTGGAGATTGGAATTCTATACCAGGAATATTCTTCCACATAGATGGCGAATATTTATCTGCCTGATTGACATACCATGAAAAGTCTGTATTTGTATTCTCGCTTTCCTCCACGGTAACTATAGACCTATCTTCTACCATATATGTGAGATTCTTTGGCGGGTTGAGATTGAACTTCATTTTACTGTAGATAATTGCCTTAAGGTAGCAGACCAGTGTGAGGTTTTCTCCGGTGAAGTTTATATCGCTCAAGGGCACGCTTATGTTTCCATGTAGATTGTAGCCTCTGTTCTCCTGACAGTCCACCGATTCCCACGCGCTACCAACAAATGTACTGAAGTTAAATTTTACAGCGTAAACTTCCATGTACATGGTGATATTGAACCATGGGTGTTCATCACCGATCTGTATGGAGTAGTTTGCAACGATGCTGTTGTTTGCATCATATACAATCCAGTCGTTTTGCGCCCTTACATGCCCTTTTACCATCTTTGCGATATCGTAGCCGGAGGAGTTTGCAGTATCCAGGGTGATGTTCATTTCTTCCAGCCAGAATTCTCCCACATATGCGTTGCCATAGTGGGGGCTGGCTGGATAGCCTTTTGTTGGGGTTGTCGTGAGCAGAGCCGGTATGGTTGCGCAGAGCAGTAGCGCCACAACCACAAAAACAAACCCACTCCGGCTCATCTGGGCATCACCGAACAGATATAAATAGATTCATGCCTTATATATATATCGGTTGACGGTACTTCGAAATTATTTGTGGATGAGCGGATGCTCATCCACTCTACCCTATTTAATCCATTTAAATGTCTGAATATTCTCTACCAGCACTAATCCATCACTGCACAGGTCTCTAAAACAGTCGCTATATTATTCCAGGATATCTTATCCGCAACTCCAGAATACTCAGCTGGAGTACAACCGAGAGTCTGATGTTTTCTCAGAAAGTTATGCACTACCCCTCTTAACTGGAAAAATCTTGTTCCGCATCTGAAATTCTTGATTCCTCTCATCTTAACCTCCTTTGGTCTGATCTCAGAATGATATCTCTCTATCCTGTTCTGACTTACAGCTACAACTCCTTTTCCATATGGTACAAACTTGGTTTCAAAGTGAGCATGAACATGCTTTGACTTTCTGTAACCCCTAAGAAAATCATAGATGTGGCACTTATCAGTAACGACTATCTCTGGATAGAATCCAGCCTCCTTTACAGCCATTTTGAAAACCTTTATCGCAGATTTTCTGTCCCTCTTATCAGAAAGAAAAGTTGCTATAACATTTCTGTTCTCATCATATATGGTAATCAGATAGCCTATCTTTCCAGGTCTTTTCTTGGATCCTACTCTATTGATGAACATCTCATCCATATACCATATATCAGAGTATTTTGGCTTGTAG